>JBIJAD010000024.1:0-20140 GCA_044345955.1 Lysobacteraceae bacterium | reverse complement strand
TACCGGCGTGCGTTGAACTTCGGGGGGCTGTCGAAAGACAGCCTGCCGGCGCAGCCAGGGGAGGCTGCGACGACGAAGCAAGCGCGCAAGCGATTGATTCGTCGGGAGCCGGTCCGGACATGTGCAGGACCGGCGACTTGAAAAACGCGCACGATGCGCGTTTTTCAATACCCTCTCGGGGGACGCCGCGACCGCGGCACTTGCGCTTTTCCCGCCGGCCGCGCCGCCGGCTTCCTTCGCACGACACCATTCGCACGACACCACAGGCACGAGACCGCAGCGATGAAAGAAAGCCTCCGCCAGCAACTGATCCAGATCCGGCCGGCGATGAAGCCCGCGGCGGTGCTCTGCGCATTGCTCGCGATCTGGCTGGGCTGGAGCGGCGTGGCCCAGTTGCGCGACGGCTCCCGTCGCGACGCACTGCAGCAGATTCGCGACCGTGGCGTGCAGTTGAGCCACCAGGCGCTGATGCGGCAGCAGAAGCGGCTGACCGAGGCCCTGGCCCGGCCGCAGGTGCAGACCGCGCTGGCTGCCGGCGATCTGGAGGCCGCGGCCAACGCGATCGGCGCCGGCTGGCCCAATCTTTCGCTGCTGCAGGTGCTGCCGCCGGATCTCGATGCCGCCTACACCGATCTGGGCAAGGGCGGCTACGGCAAGCTGGCGGTCGCCGAAACCGCGCTCGCCGACGGCAAGACCCGCAGTTGGGTGATCCGCGAACGGAACCAGCCGCATCTCGCGCTGGCGACCCCGGCGAAAGCCGGCGATCGCGTGGTCGGCGTGGTCTACGCGCTGTTGCCGATGAGCGAATTGAACGCCGGCCTCGAGACCCTGGGCCTGCCCGGCGACACCTATCTGGGTCTGCGCCAGGGCGGCGTGACCGTGTGGGAGCGCGGCGATACCGGTTACGCCGACGGCGCCGAGCGCCTGTCCGCGGCGATCGGCGACTCCGGCCTGCGCATGGTCGCCGGCACCGCGGCCCCGCCGGCGCAGGCGCTGGGCCTGGGGCCCTGGGTCTCGCTGGTCGCCGCGGTGATCTTCGCGCTGCTGGTCTACGTGACCTGGCGGATCTCGCGGCTGCGTCCGGGCATCGGTCCGGTCGACAGCTCGCCGACGCTCATGGAAGCGGTCGCCACCGAGCCCGGCGAAGCCGGCCCCGCGCCGGCGCTGGAGATCCGCGAAGCGCCCAAGGCGCGCCCGGTGCTGATCGACCGCAGCATCTTCCGCGCCTACGACATCCGCGGCGTGGTCGGGCAGACCCTCGACCGCAGCGTCGCCGAGATGATCGGGCATTCGATCGGCTCGCTGATGCAGGAGCAGGACCTGCGCGACATCGTGATCGGCCGCGATGGCCGGCTGTCCGGTCCGGACATGGTCGAGGGCCTGGTCTCCGGCCTGCGCAAGGCCGGCGTGAACGTGGTCGACATCGGCATGGTGCCGACCCCGGTGGTCTATTTCGGCGCCTTCCACCTGCGCACCGGCTGCTGCGTCTCGGTCACCGGCAGCCACAATCCGCCGGACTACAACGGCTTCAAGATCGTGGTCGGCGGCGAAACCCTCTCCGGCGATGCGATCACCGACCTGCATGCGCGGATCGCCGAAAACCGGCTGCACAACGCGCCCACGCCCGGCTCGCTGAGCGAACGCGACATCAGCGCCGACTACGTCATGCGCATCGCCTCGGACGTGCAGCTCGGCCGCCGTCTGAAGGTCGTGGTCGACGCTGGCAACGGCGTCGCCGGCGAGATCGGCCCGCGCGTCCTGGAGGCGATCGGCGCCGAGGTCGAAGAGCTGTACTGCGAAATCGACGGCACCTTCCCCAATCATCATCCCGATCCTAGCGAGCCGCACAACCTCGAAGACCTGATCCGGATGGTGCAGCGCCTCGACGCCGATCTCGGCATCGCCTTCGACGGCGACGGCGACCGCCTCGGCGTGGTCACCCGCGACGGCGAGAACATCTACGCCGACCGCCTGCTGATGCTGTTCGCCGCGGACGTGCTCGAACGCAACCCCGGCGCGATGATCGTCTACGACGTGAAGTGCACCGGCCGCCTCGCCGGGCACATCCTGCGCCACGGCGGCAGCCCGCTGATGTGGAAGACCGGACATTCGCTGATCAAGGCCAAGATGCGCGAGACCGGTGCCGAGCTGGCCGGCGAGATGAGCGGCCATTTCTTCTTCGCAGAACGCTGGTACGGCTTCGACGACGGCATCTACGCCGCGGCGCGACTGCTGGAAATTCTCGCCGCGGCCCCGGAATTCCCGGACGAGGTGCTGCACGCGCTGCCCAAGGGCGTGTCCACGCCGGAAATCAAGATCGACGCCCCCGGCGGCAACCCGCACGCGTTCGTCGAGCGCTTCTGCGACGGGGCGTTCTTCGAGGGCGGCCGGCTCTCGACCATCGACGGCCTGCGCGTGGACTGGCCCGACGGCTGGGGGCTGGTGCGCGCCTCCAACACCACTCCGGTGCTGGTGCTGCGTTTCGACGCCGACAACGCCGAGGCCCTGGCCCGCATCCAGGCTGCCTTCCGCCAGCGCCTGCTGCAGTTGCAGCCGGATCTGGCGCTGCCGTTCTGATCGTGTTGTTTTCAATTGAAACAGAAAGTTGACGCGGCACGAACGAGGCGCTAGGGTGGCCTCGGCTGCCGCCGTGGCGGCGCCTGACGGCAAGTCGCGTCGGCGATGGAGGCCGATGGTGGCTGAGCGGCGCAATCGATGGAGCAGTCGATGAATACGATGCGGATGGATGCCGTGGCCCGGAAGCGCGTTCCGGCATCGCTGGGACTGGTGCTGGTGTGGCTGTCGGTGCTGTCGGTCTGGTTGATCCATGCGGTGCTCGCGTCGCCCTACGGCAACGACGGTGCGGTGCAGGCATCGGCGCTGGCGGGGTCGCTGGCCTATTGCGCGTTCGCGCGCATCGTCGCCCTGCGCACCGATGCGGGGCCGCGGTTGCGGATGCACCTGACGGTGGTGGCCACCACCGTGCTGGCTGTGGTGGGCTTGATCGCGCTGATCGCGATCACCCACCGCATGGTCTTCGCGATCTCTTCCTGATACCGCCTGCGCGGAGGCTGTGCGGCGCGTTCAGCCGCCGGCCGGCGGCGCGGCTGCGGCGGTGGCGTTGCCGTTGCCCTCGGCGTTCTTCAGCGCGCGGTAGCGCGACAGCGCTTCGCGGAATTCGGCGTCCAGCGCGGCGCGCTCGACCTCCTGCCGCTGCTGCAGCGTGCGCAGGGCCAGCAGCTCGGCGTGCTGGGTGCGGATCTTTTCGCGCAGGGCCTTGCCCACCGGTTTGGACTGCAGTTCGAGTTCGTTGGCCTGGCGGAGGAGGCTGATCAGGCTGCGATGCAGATTCGTCTGGGCCATGGCCGAACCCTTGAGCGATTCCTCGATCAGCTCGAAGCGGTTGCGGAAGGCGCGCTCCAGATCGGCTTCGGTCTGGTAGGAGACGACCATCGCCATCTCGCGCCGGGCGCGGTCCTCCTCGGCCTTGCGCGCTTCCTCGTCCTTCGCCGCCTGGGCGCGTTCGGCTTCGGTCAGCGCGCGTCCGACCCGGTTCACGGCCATGCCGGTCTTGGGGTCGAATTCGGTGCGCTGATGGCCGACCGCCGACGCCGGCAGACTGTCGCTGCAGACCCGGCGTCCGCCTTCGTCCCAGCAGTACAGCTTCTTGGGCTTGGTCGTCGGCTGCTGGGCGCCGCCGGCCTGCGGCAGGGAGAGCGCGAGCGCGAGCGCGGACAGCCGGAGCAGGGCAGGCAGGCGGTGAGGCTGGCGATGGCGGTGCGTGGCGATCATCTCGCCGTCCCCCCGGAAGGCGCGTCGGAACGGTGCGCGGGCCGGCCGTAGCGGGCCCGGTAGGCGAGCAGGCGCTCGCGCTGGTCGTGAAGTTCCGCGCTTTCGCCGGCGAATGCAAGCAGATCGTCGAGTCCTGCGACCGCGATCACGGGAATGCCCGTCTCCGCGGTCACCGACTCGGCCGCGGACAGCGCCGAGCCGTCGGCGGCCGCAGGGTCGCCGGCGATTTCCTGCCGATCCAGCGCGATGACGATCCCGGCCGGTACTCCGCCGGCCTCGCGGATCAGGCCCAGGGCCTCGCGGATCGCGGTGCCGGCGGTGATCACGTCGTCCACGATCAGCACCCGCCGGCCGCCCAGAGGCGCGCCGATCAGGGTCCCGCCCTCGCCGTGGGTCTTGGCCTCCTTGCGGTTGAAGGCCAGGGGCAGGTCGCGGCCGCGGCGCGCGTATTCGCAGGCCAGCGCGGTCGCCAGCGGGATGCCCTTGTATGCGGGCCCGAACAGCAGATCGAAGCCGAGCCCGGCCGCGTCCACCGCTTCGGCGTAGCAGGCGGCCAGTCCGGCCAGCGCGGCCCCGGAGTCGAAGCGTCCGGCGTTGAAGAAATACGGGCTTTCGCGCCCGGATTTGAGCGTGAACGTGCCGAAGCGCAGGGCCTCGGCGCGCAGTGCGAGCTGCAGGAAACGGCTGCGATGTGCGGGGGTGCGGTGATCGGTCACGGCGCGACGGCGGCGGGGGCGGGCCGTCATCGTAATGCCGGGGCCACGGGAATGCGCAGCCCCGCGACCGGCCGGCCCCCGCGGATGCCAAGCGCGGCTCGATCCGCTAGGCTGGGGGATCGCCGCCGCGCGCCGGCTTCCACGGCCGGCCCCCGGCGCCGCCGCATCCCTCTTCCGGACCCGCCTCCCGCTCCATGCGCATTCTCAGTTTCAACGCCAACGGCCTGCGCTCGGCGGCCACCAAGGGATTCTTCGAGTGGTTCCGGGCCCAGGACGTGGACGTGCTCTGCGTGCAGGAGACCAAGGCCCAGGAGCATCAGCTCGGCGCGCCGGAACTCATCCCCGACGGTTATCGCGCCTTCTTCAAGGATGCGATCACGAAGAAGGGCTACAGCGGCGTCGGCATCTACACCCGGCGGCCGCCGGACGAGGTCCGCACCACGCTGGGTTGGGCGCCGTTCGACGACGAGGGCCGCTACATCGAAGCCCGTTTCGGCAATCTCAGCGTGGTCTCGTTCTACATCCCGTCGGGATCGTCCGGCGAGGTCCGCCAGGCATTCAAGTTCGAAGTGATGCGCTGGCTCAAACCCATCCTCGACGAATGGCTGCGCAGCGGCCGCGATTACGTGCTGTGCGGCGACTGGAACATCGTCCGCGCCCGCAACGACATCAAGAACTGGACCTCGAACCAGAAGAACTCCGGCTGTCTGCCCGAAGAACGCGCCTGGCTCAATGCGCAGATCGCCGACGCCTGCGGCGATGGCACCGCCGCGCCGGCGCACGGCTGGATCGACAGCTATCGCGTGCTGCGGCCCGAAGGCACCGACTACACCTGGTGGTCGCAGCGCGGCGCCGCGCGCGCCAAAGATGTCGGCTGGCGCATCGACTATCAATTCGTTACGCCCTCGCTGCGCGACAAGGTGAAGGCCTGCGCGATCCATAAGGATCCGCGGTTCTCCGATCACGCACCGTATGCGGTCGATTACGCGCTCGATGCCGATGCGACCGCGCCGGCGACCGCGAAGAAGGCGGGCAAGCGATGAGCACCGCCGCCGCGCCCGCCGCCCCGCCCAAGCGCCCCGGCTGGCGCGATGTGCTGCGCGGCCTGCGCCAGCCCAAGGTCGCGGTGATGCTGCTGCTGGGTCTGTCCGCCGGTCTGCCGTTCATGCTCGTCGGCAACACCATGGGCCTGTGGCTGCGCGAGGGCGGCATCGAACTGACCGCGATCGGCTTCCTGTCGTGGGTCGGCATCATGTATTCGATGAAGTTCCTGTGGGCGCCGATCATCGACAAGGTCGATGTGCCCCTCCTGGGACGTCTCGGCCATCGCCGCGGCTGGATGCTGCTGGCGCAGATCGTGGTCGCCGCCGGGTTGGTCGGCATGGCGCTGATCACCCCGCAGGGCGGATTGATCGCCTTCGCCTCGCTGGCGCTGGTCGCGGCGTTCGCCTCGGCCACCCAGGACATCGTGATCGACGCCTGGCGCATCGAAAGCGCCGACAGCGGCGAGGAACTGTCGCTGCTGAGCGCGGCCTACCAGTTGGGCTACCGCTTCGCGCTGCTGCTCACCGACGCCTGGATCCTGGTGATCGCGGCGAAGATCGGTTGGGTCGCGTCCTACGAACTGGTCGCCGGGCTGATGGGTCTGGGCATGATCGCGGTGCTGTTCGCGCGCGAGTCGCGCAGGCCGCAGGTCGGGCCGGTGGTGGCCCTGCCCGATCCGCGCGACGGCAAGTTCGGCGTCTCCGACGCGATGGTGGTGCGCTGGATCCTGTCGATCCCGTTCGGCCTGTTCGTGCTGATCCAGTTGCCCGCACTGCTGATCACGGGTGGCATGCTCGGCGCAGCCATGTTCGGCGCCGTCGTGCTCGGCGCAGCCGCGCCCTATGTATTCCATCCGGTCGCGATCGCCGTGGCGGCGTCGATGTTCTGGTTGCTGATCCGGCGACCCACCGGGCCGATCCCGGAAGCGACCTGGTCGCGACCGCTGGTGCGGCCGCTGTTGCGGCTGTTCGATGCGGTCGTCGGTCCGCTGCTGATGTTCTTCCGCGAACACGGCAAGGCCGCGCTGCTGATCCTGGTGGCGATCAGCGTGTACCGGCTCCCGGATTTCGTGCTCGGGCCGATGGCCAATCCGTTCTACAACGATCTGGGCATCGCCAAGGAAACCGTCGGCGCGGTGCGCGGTTCGATCGGCTGGATCGCGACTACCGTCGGCATCGTCGTCGCCGGCATCAGCGCGCTGCGCCTCGGCCTCGTCAGCACCTTGATGCTCGGCGCCATCCTGGGCCCGGGCTCGAATCTCGCGTTCGCCTATCTCGCCCACAGCGGCGGCGACCCGACCGTGTTCTCGATGGTGATGGCGATCGACAACTTCTGCACCGGCTTCGCCGGCGTCGCGCTGGTCGGCTACATGTCCAGCCTGACCTCGCTGGGCTACACCGCGACGCAGTACGCGCTGCTGAGTTCGTTCTATGCGTTGCCCGGGAAATTCCTCAAGGGGCTTTCCGGCGCCGCGGTCGACGGGCTGGCGAAGACCCATGGCCTGATCGACGCCTACGCGCTGTTCTTCATTGGCACCGCGCTGGTCGGCATTCCGGCGCTGCTGCTGTGTCTGTGGCTGGTGCGTCACACCCGGCGCACGGCTGCCGCGACGCCCGCGACGGGATGAGGGCATGACCGACCTCGTCCTGCGCGACATCGATCCGCAACTGGCCGAGCGCATCCGCAAGGTCGCGCAGACCAACGGCTGGACGATCCACCAGACCATCCTGCATCTGATCGAGCGCGGGCTGTTCGCCAGCGAAGGCGGCGCGATGCGCTTCGACAGTCAGGAGTCGGACGTGATGCAGGCGGCGATCGCCGCGCTGGAAACCGTGCCCAACGACCCGGGCTTCTCGCTGATCGGCCGGATCGCGCATCCGACGGATGCCGCGGCGCCGGCCACCGGTTTCGATCAGAACGAACTCGAACGCGCGCTGCAGGACGTGCCGGTGGGGTCGGCGCTGGGTGTCGCGAAATGATCCGGGTTAAGGCTATAAACGGGTCATATATAGTTTCTCGAACTCCTCTTGAGATGGCTCAGATTCATACTCTTGGCGATGGAGTATGCCCCTTTTTGAGAGGTCATTTATGAGTCGAATTTTTTCGTGAAGTCGTAAGAGCTCATCTGCTGTGCGTCTTCTTTCATTTGCTTCGACTGTTTCACTAAACCTCTCAGCCAAGTCAGAAGTACACTCTGCTATGTAGGAAGTGTTTGTGGTCATGGCGAGTTATGTAGTCGGTTAGGAGGTCGTTGTAAGAGATAATCTTGCTTCGCAAGTCTTTATCTTCAGAATAGTCCTCGATTTTGAGCTTTAGCACATGTTTGAGGGTTGATACGCCGATCATTCGACCATGGGAGTGCCACAACTTATTGTCGGACAAGAGTTTTGCAATTTCTTCTGCTCTTAATTGTTTCTCAGCGGTTGTAACTGGTTGTCCTAGCTTCGTGGTATCCGTTTGATGAACATCCCAGTCTTTGAACTTGTATTCGACGAGCCATTTTTTAAGCAAAGTGATTGTTAGGTTTTTTGCCTGCTCAAATCGGCTCAGCATGGCTAGATCTTGATTCTGGAAAATAATGAGCTCGGCATCAGTAAGGGTGTTGTTTGCTGATTTGGCAATCAACTTTTCTACCTGATCGAGATACCCAAGCGCCGGCACCCAGTCCTTTCCATTGTGAATTTGAGGGTCAATAGGCCCAAGCGATGAGGTGTAATCCATGAATATCTTGTCGCCAGACATGCAAAAAATGGTACCCGCAGACATTGCTTGGTCAGGTACAACGAAATACACGTCTTTGTAGTGAAATCGAATAATTTCGACAAGTTTTTCAACTGTTTCAGCGCTTCCACCTGGGGTATTCAAAAAAACGATGAGCCGGTCCTTGGAGTCTTTCTGCGACTTAAGCTCCTCAATGAAGTCGCGAAAAATCCGTTGAACCGACGGAAATATCGGCCCGTAGTAAAAGACTACATCTCCGGCAAAGTGTTTCTCAATTTCAACGACATGGTTTTTTAACGAATCCCTAACGTTTGAATCTAGCAGTCCCATGCTGTTTTGCCCCTAGTTTCTCAATCGGCAATATACCGATTGCCATGCAGTTGTTGCATCTGAGCTATGCCCGCCGGGCGAAAGCCGGGCCGCCGGCCGGATGGATCGCCCCCAGTACCCGTGGCCCCGCGGCGCCGGTGACGCTGGGCAGATTGCCGGGCCGGCCGAGCAGGGTCTGCCGCGCCAGCCAGGCGAAGCCGAGCGCCTCGACCAGATCCGGGTCGATCCCGTGCGCCGACGTCGATTCCACGCGCGTGCCCGGCAACGCCTCGGCCAGCCCGGCCATCAGCGCCGGATTGTGCACGCCGCCGCCGCAGGCGATCACCCGCGCGGTGCCCGGCTGGGTCGCGCGCAGGGCGTCGGCGATGCTGCGCACGGTCAAGGCGAGCAGCGTGGCCTGCACATCCGCGGCCGATTCGTCGCCCACCCGGCGCGCGTCGACCCAGTCGAGATGGAACTGGTCGCGTCCGGTGGACTTCGGCGGCGGCAGCGCGAACCAGGGTTCGTCCAGCAGCCGCGCCAGCAGCGCCGCATCGACCCGGCCGCTCGCCGCGAAGGCGCCGCCGCGGTCGTAGGGCAGGCCGGTATGGCGCAGGCACCAGGCGTCCATCAGCCCGTTCGCGGGCCCGGTGTCGAAACCGCGGACATCGCCGCCGTCGGCCGGCAGCAGGGTGAGGTTGGCGATCCCGCCGAGATTGAGCACCGCGCGATCCTCGTCCGGCGCGGACAGCAGCGCCGCGTGCAGCGCCGGCAGCAGCGGCGCGGCGTGGCCGCCGGCGGCCAGATCGCGCCGGCGGAAGTCGGCCACCGTGGTCACCCCGGTGGCCTCGGCGATGCGGTTCGGGTCGCCCAGTTGCAGGGTGAAGCCGTGCGGCCCGTGCGGGCGGTGGCGCAGGGTCTGGCCGTGCGAACCGATCGCCGCGATCGCCGGGCGTTCGACCCCGCTGTCGCGGATCGCGGTCTCCGCGGCATCGGCGAAGGCCGCGCCGATCCGCGCGTCGAGTTCGCCGATCTGATCGAGGGTGAGCGCCGGCGCGTGCTGGCCCAGTTCGATCAGCCGCTCACGCAGCGCCGGGTCCCAGGCGAAAGTGCGGCCGTAGGCCAGTTCCACGCCCGGCGCCGGCGTGTCGCGGAAGCGGGCGATGGCGACATCGATCCCGTCGGCGCTGGTGCCGGAGATCATGCCGAGGTAGAGGGCGTCGGCGGGGGCGCCGCCGGGAAAGAGCGCGTGGGCGAGCGGAGCGTTCATCGTCGCGATTATGGCCAAACCCGGTGCCGGATGCGGCCGGGAAACGCGAACGGCGCCGCGAGGCGCCGTTCGGAGGGACCACGATCGTCTCGGCTCAGCCGCCGCTGCGCGGTTTCGCTTGCGAAGGCTTCGTGCCCAGCGCCGCGGCCAGCCGCTGCTGGGTGTTGTCCAGCGCATCGGGGAAGACGATGTTCTCGACCGTGCGGATCTTCGCCAGCGCGCGCTGGGTCTCGGTGCGGAAGCTCGCCAGCTCGGCGCCGCGCAGCGGCTCCGGCGGCGGCATGGTCATCGACAGCGGATTGCGGTGCACGCCGTTGACCCGGAATTCGTAGTGCAGATGCGGGCCGGTGGACATGCCGGTGCTGCCGACGTAGCCGATCACCGTGCCCTGGGCGATGCGCTGGCCGGGGCGGATGTTGCCGAAGCGCGACATGTGCCCGTACAGGGTGGTGTAGCCGCGGCCGTGGTCGAGGATCACGGTCCGGCCGTAGCCGCCCTGCCAGCCCACCACCTTGACCACCGCGTCGCCGGCGGCCTGGATCGGGGTACCGGTCGGCGCGGCGTAGTCCACGCCCTTGTGCATGCGGGTGCGGCCCAGGACCGGGTGGCGGCGCATGCCGAAGCTGGACGACAGCCGGGCGTAGGGGATCGGCATGCGGATGAAGGCCTTCTTCAGCGGCCGGCCTTCGGCGGTGAAGTACTCGGGGCGGCCGTTGCGGGTGTGGCGGAAACCGGTGTACAGCTTGCCGTCGATGGTGACGGCCGCGGCCAGCACCGCGCCGGTGCGCTGCAGTTCGCCATCCACCCACATCTGGTCCACGACCACGCTGAAGTGATCGTCGGCGTCCAGATCGGAATCGAAGTCGATGTCGTACTTGAAGATCTCGTCGGTCAACTGGTCGAGATGCGCGCCGCTGAGCCCGAGCTTGCGCGCCGAGCGGAACAGCGAGCCGCCGACCTTGCCGGTCAGCACCACGGTGCGTACGTCGACATCGCGGCGGATCAGGGTTTCGCGAATCTCCTCGCCGGTGAGGTCCAGTTGCACGCGCTGGCCGTCACTGCGCAGATAGCGGATCGCGCGCAAGCGGCCGTTGAGCGGCAGATCCACCGAAAGCTGGGTCTTGGGGGTGACGTAGCCGATCTCGGCCTTCACGCCGGGATGATCGAGCACCCGCTTGAGGTCGGCCTCGGGGATGCCGAGGGTGGTGAACATGTGCTTGAGCGAGGCGCCGCGACGCACGGTCACGGTCTGCCAACTGTCGCCGAGGGTGCCCTGCAGGCGCGCGCGCGACAGCGGCGGCAAGGTGAGCGAGAGGGTCTGGGTGGGCGTGGCGCTGGGCGGCTGCAACACCGTGGCGAAGCCCGGGACGATCATGCCGATCAGCGCGACCATGGTCGCGACCAGACTGGCCTGAGCCCATTGACGGCGGGTCCAGCGGCCGTCGAACGTGGAAGAGGAAGGTTCGGTTTCGCCCTCGACCTGCTCGCGCGCCTGGCGCAGATTGCGCAGCAGCACGATTCGATGGCGCAGGGTGCGACTCGACGGTGTTGTCATCGAACGGATTCCCCCGACGGGACGGCCAAAGCGGTAACATAAGTTAGTCGAGAATTCCGCGTCAAATCCTTGACTGGCTTGGGTTTTTTGCATTCTCGTGCTTAACTTGATTTTAACTGCATGTTCATCTTCCGGGCGCGAAACCGTACAGTGCGGGCGTCTCCCGGCCCCCGCGGCCTGTGCCGGCCCCGGCATCCGCGGGGGCGTCCGCCCCTCTCGTCCCGCTGTCCCCGACCTCCTCACACGATGCCCACCCCCGCCTCCGACTCCGCCGCCCTCGCACTCATCGCCCGCGGCGCCGACGAAATCCTCAAGCGCGAGGAGCTGGAAGCCCGGCTCCGGCTCGGCCGCCCGCTGCGGATCAAGGCCGGTTTCGACCCGACCGCGCCCGACCTGCACCTCGGTCACACCGTCCTGCTGAACAAGATGCGCCAGTTCCAGGACCTGGGCCATCAGGTGATCTTCCTGATCGGCGACTTCACCGGGATGATCGGCGACCCCAGCGGCAAGAACGCCACCCGCAAGCCGATGACCCGCGAGGACGTCGAGGCCAACGCGAAGACCTACGCCGATCAGGTGTTCAAGGTGCTGGACCGCGCGCGCACCGAGGTCCGCTTCAACATGGAGTGGTTCGGGCAGATGAGCGCGGTGGACATGACCCGGCTCGCCGGCCAGCTCACGGTCGCGCGGATGCTCGAGCGCGATGACTTCGCCAAGCGTTACGCCGCCCAGCAGCCGATCTCGATCCACGAATTCCTCTATCCGCTGGCGCAGGGCTACGACTCGGTGGCGCTGAAATCGGACGTGGAACTCGGCGGCACCGACCAGAAGTTCAATCTCCTGATGGGCCGCAACCTGCAGGAGCATTTCGGTCAGCCGCCGCAGATCGTCCTGACCATGCCGCTGCTGGAAGGTCTGGACGGCGTCAACAAGATGTCGAAATCGCTGGGCAATTACATCGGAATCGCCGAACCCGCGATCGATATCGTCAACAAGACCATGAAGATCGGCGACGATCTGATGTGGCGCTGGATCGATCTGCTCAGCTTCGAGATCGGCGTCGCCGAGGCCGCGCGGCTGAAGGCCGAGGTCGAGGCCGGCGCGCTCAATCCGCGCGACGTCAAGCTGCGCCTCGCCCGCGAGCTGGCCGCACGCTTCCACGATGCCGCCGCTGCCGAGACCGCGATCGGCGGCTGGCACGCCGCGGTCACCGGCCAGGGCGACACCTCGCTGCTGCCGTTGCAGGAGGTGCGCATTCCCGCCGACGGCATCCGCATCGCCGCGCTGCTCACCGCCGCCGGCATCACCCCCAGCAATTCCGAGGCGAACCGCAAGCTCAAGGAGCGCGCGGTCAAGGTCGACGGCCAGGTGGTCGAGGACCTGCAGATCGCCTTCGTCCCCGGTTTCGAGGGCGTGCTGCAGGTCGGCAAACGCAACTTCGCGCGGGTGCGGCTGCTCGCGGACTGAGCCGGGCCTTTACGGCGCCCGGCCGGAACCGCGCACGACAATGACCGATGGCAGGCGCCGTGCCGAGGGCAACCGCTATCCTGCGTTGCCGGCCTGCCGCTGCCGCCCTTCCCGGACCGAGTCTCCACGCATGTCACTTCGTCGCCTTTCCAGCCTGCTGCTCATGACCCTGCCCCTGACCGCGCTCTCCGCCGACCTGCCCGCCCCGCCCGACGCCGCCCGCAAGCCGCACGAGGTCAAGGCCCCGCACGGGGCGACCCGTGTCGACGAGTACTACTGGCTGCGCGACGACAAGCGCAAGGACACGGCGGTGCTCGGGTATCTGAACGCCGAGAACGCCTACGCCGATGCGGTGATGGCGCCGCTCAAGCCGCTGCAGGAGACGCTGTACAACGAGATCGTCGGCCGGATCAAGCAGGACGACGACTCGGTGCCGTATCGCGAGCGCGGCTGGTGGTACGTCACCCGCTTCCGCACCGGTCAGGACTATCCGATCTACCTGCGCGCCAAGGCCGCCGCCGACGGCAGCATGGGCCGCGAAGAGCAGGTCCTGCTCGACGTCAACGAACTGGCGCGCGGCAAGGACTACTACAGTGTCGGCGACATCGCCGTCAGCCAGGACAACCGACTGCTCGCCTACGCCGAGGACACCAGCGGCCGCCGACAGTTCACGATCCGCTTCCGCAATCTCGATACCGGCGAGACCTATCCCGACGCGATCGCAGGCGTTTCGCCGAATCTGATCTGGGCCGACGACAACAAGACCCTGTTCTACGTCGAGAACGATCCGGAGACCCTGCTGACCGTGCGGGTGAAGAAGCACGTGCTCGGCACCCCGGCGTCCGAAGACGTCCTGGTCTACGAGGAGCAGGACGACAGTTTCTACATGGGCATCAGCCGTACCCGCGACGACAAGTACATCTGCATCGGCGTGGAGAGCACGGTCTCCAGCGAGATGCGCTGCGCCCCGGCCGCGGATCCGCGCGAATTCACGGTGCTCGCCCCGCGCCAGCGCGATGTCGAATACGACGCGGACCATCTCGGCGGCCGTTGGGTGATCCTCACCAACGCGCCGGGCGCCGACGGCAAACCCGCGCCGAACTACAAACTGATGACCGCGCCCAGCGCCGCGACCTCGCGCGACCAGTGGAAGGACTGGGTGGCGCATCGCGACGACGTGTTCCTGCAGGGCTTCGAACTGTTCGACGATTTCGCCGTGGTCGAGGAGCGTTCCGACGGTCTGGAGCGCATCCGCCTGCTGCGCGAAGGCGGCAACGAGGAATACGTCAAGGCCGACGAGCCGGCGTATTCGATGGGCCTGTCGGTGAACGCCGAAGCCGATACGCCGTGGCTGCGCTACAGCTATACCTCGATGACCACGCCGGCGACCACCTACGAACTGAACGTGCGCACCGGCGAGCGACGGATGCTCAAGCGTCAGCCGGTGATCGGCTACGACCCGGAGAAATACGTCACCGAACGGCTGTGGGCGACCGCCCGCGACGGCACCCGCATCCCGGTGTCGCTGGTGTACCGCAAGGGTTTCAAGCGCGACGGCACTGCGGCCCTGCTGCAGTACGCCTACGGCAGCTACGGCCTCTCCAGCGACCCGGGATTCAGTCTGACCAACGTCAGCCTGCTCGACCGCGGCATGGTCTACGCCATCGCCCACATCCGCGGCGGCCAGGAAATGGGTCGCAAGTGGTACGACGACGGCAAGCTGTTCAACAAGAAGAACACCTTCACCGATTTCATCGACGTCACCGATTTCCTGGTCCGCGAGGGCTACGCGGCGAAGGATCGGATCGGCGCCTACGGCGGCAGCGCCGGCGGCCTGCTGATGGGCGCGATCTCGAACATGGCGCCGGAGAAGTATCGGGTGATCCTCTCGCAGGTGCCGTTCGTGGACGTGGTCACGACCATGCTCGATCCGAGCATCCCGCTGACCACCAACGAATACGACGAGTGGGGCAATCCGGAGAAGAAGAAGTACTACGACTACATGCTGTCGTATTCGCCCTACGACAACCTGGAGCGCAAGGCCTACCCGGCGATGTTCGTCGGCACCGGGCTGTGGGACTCGCAGGTGCAGTACTGGGAGCCGGCCAAGTACGTGGCCCGGCTGCGCGATGTGAACACTTCGTCGCTGCCGGTGGTGTTCCGTACCAACATGGACGCCGGCCACGGCGGCAAGTCCGGCCGCTTCCGCCGTTTCCGCGAGCAGGCGGAGATGTTCGCCTTCCTGCTCGATCAGCTCGGCGTCACCGCCGGCAAGCCCGCCGGCAAACCGGCCGACTGACGGAGCCGTGCGCCCGTCCGCGCGCGGACGGGCGCTCCGCGCATGCCGCTCCCGGCTCCGCCGCCGCCGCGCCCGTCCCGCGTCCGCTGGCTGTGGTGGCTGCTGGCCTATGCCAGTCTGGCGCTGGGCATCATCGGGATCGCGGTGCCGGGGCTGCCGACGGTGCCGTTCATCCTGCTCTCGGCCTTCGCCGCCGCGCGCGGCTCGCAGCGCCTGCATGCCTGGCTGCTGGCGCACCGCCGCTTCGGCCCGATGATCCGCGACTGGCAGGACGGCGGTGCGGTCAGCCGGCGCTCGAAGTGGCTGGCCACCGGCACCATGATCTTCTGCGCCGCGATCATGTTCCTGACCGCGCCGAAGCTGTGGATGGCCGCCACCGGCACCAGCATCATGGCCGTGGTCGCGACCTGGCTGTGGCGGCGGCCCGAGCCGCGGCGCTGATCGGCCGGCACCCGCGGCCGCCATTCCGCCTGCGCGCCCCGGCGGCTACACTGCGCGGATGAACCGACGCACCGTCCTCGTCTCCGCCGCCCTCGCGATCGCACTGCCGCTGGCCCTGTCCGCCTGCGGCAACAAGGGCCCGCTGGTGCTGCCCGATCAGACGCCCGCCGAGACCACCGTGCCCGCGGAGCCCGCCCCCGCCCAGCCGGCGGCACCGGCGCAGCCCCCACCGGCCGAGTCGCCCGCGCGCTGATCATGCACGCGCTGCGCTTCACCAAGATGCACGGCGCCGGCAACGACTTCGTCGTGCTGGATCGCCGCGGCGACGCCGCGCCGCTTTCGCCCGATCTGTGCCGCGCGCTCGCCGACCGCCATACCGGCATCGGCTGCGATCAGATCCTCACCATCGAACCTCCGCGCAGCGCCGCCGCCGCCGCGGCCTACCGGATCTGGAACGCCGACGGCAGCCCGTCGCAGCAGTGCGGCAACGGCGCCCGCTGCGTCGCCGCCTGGATCCTGCGCGACAGCGCCGCGCGCGATCCCGAGCGCTGCCTTGCCGATCATTTCACGCTCGACAGCCCCGCCGGCACCCACACGGTGGAGGCGCTCGATCTGCATCATTTCCGGATCGCCATGGGCCGCCCCGACTTCGTGCCGGCGCGGATTCCGTTGCGGGGCTTCGACGCCGCGCAGGATCTCTACACGCTCGAGGTGCGGGGCGCGCCGCTGGGCTTCGCCGCGGTCTCGATGGGCAACCCTCACGCGGTGATCGAAGTCGCCGATGCCGACGCGGCCGATGTCGCCGCGACCGGCGCCGCGCTGCAGGCGCATCCGGCGTTTCCCGAATCGGTCAACGTCGGTTTCGCCCAGGTGCTCGGTCCCGACCGCATCCGCCTGCGCGTGTACGAGCGCGGCGTCGGCGAGACCCTGGCCTGCGGCAGCGGCGCCTGTGCCGCGGCGGCGACGCTGATCCGCCGCGGCCGGGTCGATCGCGAGCTGGCGGTCGAACTGCCCGGCGGCACCCTGCGCATCGCCTGGCCCGACGACGACGCCTCGATCGCGATGTCCGGCCCGGCCGCCTTCGTGTTCGAAGGCGAATGGTGGCCATGACCGCCACGAACGACACCGCAAGGCCAACGGACACGACGATGTACGACAAAGAGAAGATCGGCGCCCACGAGATCGCGGCCTGGCTGCGACGGCACCCGAATTTCCTGCAGCAGTTCCCGGATCTGGCGATCAGCCTGGTGGTGCCGCGCGAGCAGGGCCCCGCGGCCTCGCTCGCCGGTTATCAACTGGAGATCCTGCGCGACAAGAACCGCGAACTGCAGCGGCGCCTGCACGAGTTGTTCGGCAACGCCCAGGAGAACGAGCGCCTCGCGGTGCGCACGCATCAATTGACCCTCGCGCTGATGCGCCAGCGCAGCGCCGCCGACAGCGCGCGCGCGATGGCCGCCAGCCTGGAGGAGGATTTCGCCGGCGATCTGGTGCGGATCGTGCTGTTCGCGCCGGTCGAGGGCCTCGCCGGCGTCGAATGGCTGCAGACGATCGCGGCGGACGACCCGCGGCTGGCGCCGTTCCGCGATTGCCTGCACGACGGCGAGCCGATCTGCGGCCGGCTGCAGCCGGAAAAGAACGCGCTGCTGTACGGCGACCGCGCCGCCGATGTGCAGTCCAGCGCGTTGTTGCCGCTGCCCGGGCTGGGTCTGGTCGCGGTCGGCAGCCGCGAACAGAACCGCTTCTTCCCCGGCATGGGCACCCTGTTCCTGCGCATGATGGGCGACGCCTTCGCCACCGCGATGGCGCGGTTCGGCTGAGCGCGCGGACGGAGCCGCCGCCATGCGCAACGTCACCGCGACCGGCCCCGTTTCGCAACCGATGCTGCTGGCGGTGCTGATCGCATCGATCGCGGTGATGGCGCTGGTGATCTTCGATCCTGCCTGGCGGGTCGATGCCCGCTACAACGCCGAAGTCGTCGGCCGCTGCATCCCCTCGGCGGACGCCGACGGCACCTGCACCGTACCTGTGCGCCTCCCCAACGGTCGCCGCGTCTCCGCGATCGTGCCGCTGCGCGATCCGGCCTACGCACCCGGCGAGACGATCGCGATCGAGCGCCATCGCAGCCTGATCTTCGATCGCGCGAGTCATCACGCCGATATCGGTACCCGTATCGGCAGCGATCGTGAGACCGACAGCGACGGCGGATCGCAGCCGTGAGCGACGCGATCGCCGATTTTCTCGCTCATCTCGAAGTCGAGCGGCGGATGTCCGCGCACACGCTCGATGCCTACCGGCGCGATCTGCAGGCGCTCGCCGAATGGTCCGCGGCGCAGGGCGCGAGCGATCCGAGCCATCTGCATACCGAGCAACTGCGCCAATTCATCGCCGCCGAACATCGCCGCGGGCTGTCGCCCAAGAGTCTGCAGCGACGGTTGTCGGCCTGCCGCAGTTTCTATCGCTGGCTGCTCAGGCACGGCCGCATCGGCGCCAGCCCGGCCGCCGCACTGCGCGCGCCGAAGGCGCCGCGCAAACTGCCGCAGGTGCTGGATGTCGACGAGGCGGTGCAACTGGTCGAACTGCCGACCGACGCGCCGCTGGGTCTGCGCGATCGCGCGATGCTCGAACTGTTCTACAGCTCCGGTCTGCGCCTGAGCGAACTGTGCGCGCTGCGCTGGCGCGATCTGGATCTGCCCGAAGGTCTGGTCACGGTGCTCGGCAAGGGCGGCAAACAGCGCACCGTGCCGGTCGGCTCGCATGCGCGCACCGCGCTGGAAGCGTGGCGCGGCGAATCCGCCGGCCGCGCCGAAAACCCGGTGTTTCCCGGCCGCGGCGGCGCCCCGATCGGCGCGCGCGCGGTACAGATCCGGCTGCGTCGTCTGGCCCAGCGCCAGGGCCTGTTCAAACGCGTGCACCCGCATCTGCTGCGGCATTCCTTCGCCAGCCACGTGCTCGAATCTTCCGGCGACCTGCGCGGCGTGCAGGAACTGCTCGGCCACGCCGACATCGCCACCACCCAGATCTACACGCATCTGGACTACCAGCATCTGGCGAAGGTCTACGACGGCGCGCATCCGCGGGCGAAGCGCAAACCCTGATTTCAGACGACCGGACGATCGCGGTTCGTTCTTGCGGGAGGGTCGGAAGGCCCGACGATGGTCGCGATGTTCCGGTCGGGCCTTCCGGCCGCCCCACAACAGCACAGCCCCCTGTCCATTGTCACCCCTTGCCCGGCGGACCGAACGCCCCCACAACCGCGGGACCCCCAGGAGGTTCCATGGACCCCAGCCGCAATCCCAACGTCTTCCACGCCACCACCATCGTCAGCGTGCGCCGCAACGGTCAGGTGGTCGTCGCCGGCGACGGCCAGGTCACGCTCGGCCATACGGTGATGAAGGCCAACGCACGCAAGGTGCGTCGGCTCGGCCGCGACGGCCAGGTGCTGGCGGGTTTCGCGGGCGCCGCGGCCGATGCCTTCACCCTGTTCGAGCTGTTCGAGTCGAAGCTGGAGAAACACGGTCAATTGACCCGCGCCGCGGTCGAATTGGCCAAGGATTGGCGCACCGAACGCCGCTTCGGCAAGCTCGAAGCACTGCTGGCGGTGGCCGATCGCGAGACCTCGCTGATCGTCAGCGGCACCGGCGACGTGATCGAGCCGGAGGACGGTCTGGTCGCGATCGGTTCCGGCGGCATGTACGCGCTGTCCGCGGCGCGCGCGCTGCTCGCGCATACGCCACTGGATGCGCGCGCGATCGCCACCGAGGCGCTGAACATCGCCGGCGACATCTGCATCTACACCAATCGCAACATCGTGGTCGAGGAGCTGTGATCTTGAACACCAACGCATCCATGACCCCTCGCGAGATCGTGCAGGGTGAGCCGATGCGGCTTGCGCGGCATTGCCGCGCGGCATCGGCGAACGCCCGCACAGGGATGTGCGGGCCGGAGTCGAACCGCATGGACGCCAATCAGACGAGGAATCAGCGATGAGTTCGACCATGACCCCTCGCGAGATCGTGCAGGAACTCGACCGCCACATCGTCGGCCAGAGCGCGGCCAAGCGCGCGGTCGCGATCGCGCTGCGCAATCGCTGGCGGCGGATGCAGCTCGATCCGTCGCTGCGCGACGAGGTGATGCCCAAGAACATCCTGATGATCGGCCCGACCGGCGTCGGCAAGACCGAGATCGCGCGTCGACTGGCCACGCTCGCCAACGCGCCGTTCGTGAAGGTCGAGGCGACCCGGTTCACCGAGGTCGGCTACGTCGGCAAGGATGTCGAGCAGATCGTGCGCGATCTGGCCGACACCGCGGTCAAGATGCATCGCGAGCAGGCCAAGGTGCGGGTCCGCGCCCAGGCCGAGGCCCGCGCCGAGGAGCGCATTCTCGATGCGCTGCTGCCGCGACGCGCGCCGACCCCGGGCTTCGGCTTCGGCGCGATCGAATCCGGCGCCGGCAGCCTCGACGCCGGCAGCGGCGAAACATTCGGTTCAAGAGCCGGCGACCCCCAGAGCGACACCCGGGCCAAGTTC
>JBIJAD010000195.1:0-7280 GCA_044345955.1 Lysobacteraceae bacterium | reverse complement strand
GCGCGCCGGCGAACTGGACGAGCGCGAGATCGAGATCGAGACCGCCGTGAATGTCGGCGTCGACATCATGGCGCCGCCGGGCATGGAGGAAATGGGCCAGCAGTTGCGGCAGATGTTCTCCAACCTTTCCGGCGGCAAGACCCACACCCGCAAGCTGGCGATCCGGGCCGCGCGCGCGCAGTTGATCGAGGAAGAGGCCGCGAAGCTGGTCAACGAGGACGAGATCCGCGAAGCCGCGATCGAATCCTGCGAACAGAACGGGATCGTGTTCATCGACGAGATCGACAAGGTCGCCAAGCGTTCCGAGAGCGTCGGCGCCGACGTCAGCCGCGAGGGCGTGCAGCGCGACCTGCTGCCGCTGGTCGAAGGTTCCACCGTCAGCACCAAGTACGGCGCGGTGAGGACCGACCACATCCTGTTCATCGCCTCGGGCGCGTTCCATCTGGCCAAGCCCAGCGACCTCATTCCCGAACTCCAGGGCCGTTTCCCGATCCGGGTGGAACTGGGCGCGCTGGGCAAGGACGATTTCGTGCGCATCCTCACCGAGCCGCGCGCCTCGCTGACCCGCCAGTACGTCGAACTGCTGAAGACCGAAGGCGTCGAGCTGACGTTCGCGCCCGACGCGATCGAGCGCATCGCCGAGATCGCGGCCACCGTCAACGAGCGCCAGGAGAACATCGGCGCGCGGCGTCTGCATACCGTGCTCGAACGCCTGCTCGACACGCTGAGCTACGAGGCCCCCGACCGTGGCGGCAGCCGGCTCACGATCGATCGCGCCTACGTCGATGCGCATCTGGGCGAGCTGGTGCGGGATCCCGACCTGTCGCGCTACATCCTCTGAGCCTCCGCTCGCGCGGTGCTGCGCCGGCAACCTCGCCGTCGACCGTTCATCGGGAGTGTTGACCCGAGTCGCGCGTTTTGCCCGTTGATCCGGATACACCCGGGCCGAGTGTCGCAAGCAGGGCAGGGCGCGCGCCCGTGGCGGCGCGCGCACCGGCCGTTCACGGATGACCTGCGGCGTATACTCGGCCCGCCCGCCACAAGGACGCACCCCCATGCAGGTCCCCAGGCTTCCTCTCGTGCTTGCGGCGCTTGGCCTCGCCGCGTCCTGTGCGCACAGCGCGCCGTCCTCCCGTCCAGCCCAGGAGACTCCCGCCATGACTTCCGCCTCCGCCGCCGGGCAGACTTTCGCGCCCCGGCTCGATGCCGAACAGGCACTGCTGCGGCTGCTCGATCTGATCCGCGACAGCAGGACCGTCGCCGACATCACCGCCGAACGCCTGCAGCGTGTCTTCGGTCTGCCCTTCACCGAGAGCGGCGGGCGCTTGGGGTTCGCCGAGCAGCTCGGCCGCGACTGGTGGTCCTCCTACGAACTGGACCCGACCCGCGCCTACGGCACCCAGTTCGAATTCGCCTTCCGGCCTGCGCAGCCCGAGGCCTACCCGGCCGCCACCGACATCTGCGCGGTCGATTTCGAGCGTTTCGCGTCCGAGCTGCAGCGACAGGGCTTCCGTCGCGAGACCTATCGCGCCGAGCACAATCGGGTGATCCACGAACGCTTCGCGCGCGAAGGGCTGACCGTGACCGTCTACACCCGCGGCGAGTCCGACGACACCCCCGAGAAGATCGTGCACGCCTGCGTGCACATGGTCCACATCCACTGATCCCGCCATGGCGTCGTGCCGGTGCGCATGACGCGCGCCGGTCGCGGCGAGGAGCACGCCGATGCCACTGAGTCGAGAAGCGCAGGCCCTGGCCGACAATTTCACCGCCGGTCTCACCGCCGACCAGCGGACCAATTTCAACGGCGCGCTGCAGAATTCGCCGGCGCTCGTCACCCAGATCAACGCCGCGGTCGCCTCGGGCGATCTGACCGGATTCGCGCTGTTGCCGGCCGGCACGAACGCCGGCGGCCAGTACGATCCGACCGCGCGCACGATGCAGATCCCCGCGTCGATCATGACCTCGCCCGCGGCGCCCGCCCGTTTCGATCCCGGCGAGCTGACCTTCGTGATGGGACACGAAATCCAGCACGCCATCAACCGGCCGACGGTCGCGACCGCGTTGACGACCTTCGACACCGAAGTCAATCGCATCGGCCAGAGCGCGGCCGCGGTGCACGACTACACCGCGCCGCTGAACACACTGCTCACCGCGAACCGCAACGACGAATCCACCGCCAACATCGCCGGCTACAACGCCACCGTCGACATGCTGCGCAGCGGCAACGGCAATCGCAATCCGACGCTGGAGGAGATCTACCGCGCCAATCCCGGGCGCATGCAGGACATCATCACCGCCACGCCCGGCGCGCCTCCGGCCCCGACCACCTACGCGCTGCGCACGGGCTACACCCTCAACGCCGACATGACGATGGCCGCGAGCGCGGACAACATCCGGACCATGGGCCAGAACTACTACGACATGCCCGCGAGCCGCGCCGGACTGGGGCACCACGGCGATTCGAACTACCAGAACATGTACGCGGCCAATCCGCTGAGCACGATCGCGCGGGTGGAACTGCTCAATGCGCCGTACCACGCCGCCAATGGCCGCTCGCCGCAACTGCATCTGAACATGACCACGCTGGGCATCAACGAAGTCCAGCTCGAGCGCAACGGCCTCGACTTCCAGGGCGACGGCACCCGCCAGCGCTACTACGACACGAGCACCAATCCGCCGACCCAGGGCCATTTCGACCACACCGCGACCACCCATCAGCATGTGCCGATCACGCCGCAGGCGCCGCCTCGGGACGCCGCGGCGCCGGATCGCGCGTCGGCATCGCAATCGCCGCATCCCGCGATCGAGCAGGCGCTGCACGCGCTGGATCGCTCGCCGAACATTCCGGCCGACGCGTTCGGTCCGGACCGTCTGCGCGTGGCCACCGCCGTCGCCCTGCACGCCGCCGGCGAGGGGATCCGCCCCGACCACGTCGTTCTCAACGACCGTCGCACCGATCTGATCGTGGTCCAGGGCGATCTGACCGACCCCGCCGCGCGCCTGAGCACGCCGTTGGCGGTCGCGCAGGCGCAGACCACCGACCCCGCCGCCGCGCAGCGCAACCTCGAAACGCTGCAGCCGCAGGGCCAACCGCAGCCGGGACGCGATCTCGCCCCGCAGCAGCAGGACAGCCCGGTGCAGGAAACGGCGCGACCGGTGCGCTGAGGCGCCACGTCGGCCCCTCCGCGCCGGTGCGGACGGCTACTCCGCCCGCACCCGCCACGCCTCCGCCAGCGAGATCGCGCCGCTACGGGCGAGGTTCACCGCGGCCTGGGTGATCGGCACCATGCCTTCCTCGATCGCGACGGTGTGGATCGCGTCGGCTTCGGCGCCGGGCACGATCAGGCTGCGGATGCCCGGGGTGACGATCAGCAGTTCGTACACCGCCTGGCGCTTGTACACGCCCAGGCCCTCGCACTGCGGGCAGCCGCGGCCGATGTGGAAGACCTCGTGCGCGGCCACGCCCAGGCGTTCGCGCACGTGCGGGTCCACCTGCTCGACCTCGCGGCAGTGCGGGCAGGTCAGACGCACCAGCCGCTGCGACATCACCGCCAGCAGCGAGGCGCGCAGCAGGTAGGCCTCCACGCCGAGGTCAAGCATCCGGGTGACGGTGGTCGCGGCGGTGTTGGTGTGCAGCGTGCTGAGCAGCAGATGGCCGGTGAGCGCGCTCTCGATCGCGATCTCGGCGGTCTCGCGGTCGCGGATCTCGCCGACCATGACCACGTCCGGATCGTGGCGCAGGAAGTTGCGCATCGCGCTGGCGAAGGTGAAACCGGCGGCGCGATTCACCTGCATCTGCTGGATGTCCTCGATGTGGAATTCGACCGGATCCTCGATGGTCAGGATGTTGACCCGCTGCTTGCGCATCTCCAGCAGCATCGCGTACAGCGTGGTCGATTTGCCGCAGCCGGTCGGGCCGGTGGTGAGGAACATGCCGTGGCTCATCTGCATCACGTCCTCGATCCGCTGGCGGTCGGCGGACGTGAGTCCCAACTGGTCGAGATTCCACAGGCTCTCGTTGGTGTCGAGCAGGCGCACCACCACGCTTTCGCCGAACACCGCCGGCAGTACCGAGATGCGCAGATCGACCTTGCGGCCGTCGTCGAGCACGAAGCTGGTGCGGCCGTCCTGCGGCCTGCGGTGCTCGGCCAGATTCATGCTGCCCAGCACCTTGATCCGGCCGACCACCGCCGGATGCAGCGCGCGCAGCAACTGGCGCACCGACACCAGCTCGTCGTCGATCCGGTACAGCACCTCGGTGCCGAATTCGCCGGGGCGCAGATGGATGTCGGACGCGCGCCGCGCCACCGCGTCGGCGATCAGGGTATGCACGATCCGCACCACCGGCCGCTCCTTCGCCAGCCTCTGCGCTTCGGCGGGATTGGTCTCCAGGCCCTGCGACTCCGGGTCGATGCCCAGTTGCATCGCGACGCTGCGGTCCTCGACCCGGTCGTAGCAGCGGGCGATGCCATCGCGGATCTCGCGCGGGCTGGCGACCAGCGGGATCACCCGGTCGCGGCTGAGGAAATCCAGCAGGCCCTGCACCTCGCGCGTACCCGGGTCCTCCATCGCAACGGCGATCCTGCCGCCGTGGGCGCGCAGCGGCACCGCTCGCAGTTGCCGCGCCAGCTCCGGGCGCAGCATCGCGATCGCCTCGGGGTCCGGATGCAGCGAACCGAGTCGTGCTAGCGGCAGCGCCAGCGTGCGCGCCACCTGCCAACTGCGTTCGACGGCGTCGTCGCCGAGCGCCTTCCAACTGGCCAGGCCGATGCCGGCCCGCGCGTCGTCGGCGCCGAAGGCGACCTGCGGATAGGTGCGGAGATAACGATCGAGCGAGGCTTCGCTGTCGATCAGCAAGGGCGCGGCGAGCGCGTCCGGATCGTAGGTCATGGTGGCTCCCCCCTGGAGACGCTCCGATTATCGCGCCGCGCTGCGGGCCGAAGCTTGATTCGGGTCAGCTTCCACGGACGAGCGGTCCGGGCTGGCGCATGGCCGGACGGTCGGTTAGCGTGAATGCATGTCGTTCTCGTCTTCCGCGCCGCCGACCGTGCTGGTCCTCGGCGGCCACGGCTTCATCGCCGGCTACGTGATCGCCGCCCTGCGGGCCCGCGGCTGGCGCGTCCTGCGCGGCGTGCGCGACCCCGCCCGCATCCTGCATGCCGACGAGCGCTTCTGCGACTTCGCCGCAATGACCGCCCCCGGCGACTGGCGCGGGGCGCTCCAGGGCGTGGACGCGGTGGTCAATGCCGCCGGCATCCTGCGCGAACGCGGCCGGCAGACCTTCGAGACCCTCCACGTCGCCGCACCGCTGGCTCTGGCGCAGGCCTGCGTCGCGGCCGGTGTGCGCCGCTTCGTGCAGATCTCGGCGCTGGGTCGGCCCGAGGACGGCGAGTTCATCGCCTCCAAGCACCGTTTCGACGCCGCCCTGCTGGCGCTGCCGCTGTCGGCGGCGGTGCTGCGGCCCTCGGTGGTGTATTCGGCGAGTGGCTCCTACGGCGGCACCTCGCTGCTGCGCGCACTGGCCGCGCTGCCCCTCGCCCATGCCGTGCCCGGCGACGGCCGCTGGCCGATCCAGCCGATCGCCGCCGAGGACTTGGGCGAACTTGTCGCGCGCGCGGTCGAGGGCGAGGCCCGCGGCCTGTTCGAAGTCGGCGGCCCTGAAGTGCTGTCGCTGCGCGACTATCAGGCCGCCTGGCGGCGCTGGCTGCGCATTCCCGGTGTGCGGGTGCTGCGCGTGCCGCAGGCGCTGGTCGGGGTGCAGGTCGCACTGGGCGAGGCGCTCGGACGCGGGCCGATGGGTGCGACCATGTGGCGCATGCTCCGCCGCGGCAACATCGCCGCGGACGACATGCTGCCGGCCCTGCGCGCCGCCTTCGATTTCACGCCGCGCACGCTGGAGACGGCGCTGGCGGCGCATCCCTCGCAGGTCCAGGACCGCTGGCACGCGCAGTTGTATTTCGTCGCGCCGGCGCTCAGGGCCGGGACGATCGCGCTGTGGCTGCTCTCGGCCTGGGTCGGGTTCGTCACCCCGGCGGCGACCATCGAGACCCTGGCCGCGGGCTCGCCGCTGGTCGGGCTCGCCCCGGTGGCGCTGGCGCGGGCCACCGGCGCGCTCGACCTGCTGCTCGCGCTCTGGCTGCTGGCCGGCTGGCGCCCGCGGCTGTGCATCGGTCTGATGCTGGCCAGCGTGCTCGGCTACACCGTCGCGTTCGGCGCATCGCTGCCGGCGCAGTGGCTGGACCCGCTCGGCGGGCTGGCCAAGAACCTGCTGGTCCTGCCCGCGCTGGCCGCGCTGTGGGTCCTGGCCGACCGACGCTGACGAGGACGCGCGATGGACGATGTGCTGATCTCCTACCAGACCCTGAAGTGGATCCACATCCTGTCCTCGACCCTGCTGTTCGGGACCGGCCTCGGCATCGCGTTCTTCCTGTGGATGGCGCACCGCCGCGGCGACCCGCGCGAGATCGCCGCCACCGCCTCCACCGTGGTGATCGCCGACGCCTGTTTCACCGCGCCGGCGGTGCTGGTGCAGTTCGCCAGCGGTCTGGGGCTGGCGCACATGGCCGGCATGCCGCTGTCGATGTTCTGGCTGAAATGGGCGCTGATCCTGTTCTTCCTGATCGGCGCCTGCTGGCTGCCGGTGCTGTGGCTGCAGGTCCGCGCCCGCAATCTCGCCCGCATCGCCGCGGCCGAGGGCACGCCGCTGCCGCCGGCCTATTTCCGCGCCATGCGCACCTGGTTCTGGCTGGGCTGGCCGGCGTTTCTGAGCGTGATCGCGATCTTCTGGCTGATGGTGCACAAGCCGGTGTGAGGCCTGCTCCCCTCGCCCCTTGCGGGAGAGAGGCGGGGGAGAGGGGGAAGAGGCGGCGCGGTACACTGACCGCATGAACACGCCCGAGAAAACCCCCGCCGGCGATCCCGCCGACACCACCCATTTCGGCTTCCGCGACGTGCCGGTCGCGGAGAAGCAGAAACTCGTCGGCGAGGTGTTCTCCTCGGTCGCCGGCAAGTACGACCTGATGAACGATCTGATGAGCCTCGGCATCCATCGGGTCTGGAAACGCTACTTCGTCGCCACCGCGCAGGTGCGCCCCGGTGACCGCGTGCTCGATCTGGCCGGCGGCACCGGCGACATCGCCGCGTTGCTGAAGGACCGCGTCGGCGAGACCGGCGAACTGGTCCTCGGCGACATCAACGGCGCGATGCTGCGCGTCGGCCGCGACCGCATGACCGACCGCGGCAACATCCGCGGCTTCGAGTACGTGCAGTGCAACGCC
>JBIJAD010000179.1:0-7828 GCA_044345955.1 Lysobacteraceae bacterium | reverse complement strand
TGCGGCGCGCCCTTGGAGTCAAGTTTCGGGCAGTGAATCAACCTTCGATCCGAGTTCCGTATTCCAGGGAGCCATGCCGCCGGGCTATGGTGGATTGATCCAGCCGACCACCGCGCCGAAGATTTTGAGATGCTCAAGATCGGAATCGCTGACGACCGTATGCTCCGAAACGCTGTTTGGCCGTGCCAGTCGCCATGAGTCCTTGCGGATTTCGATTCGGCGGATATCGGGACGACCCCACAGGGTATAAGCATACGTCCCGCCATCGACGACGTGGGATTGTTCAGAGGCTGTCACATCTAACAGGACCAGCGCGTTGCGCTTGATTTCCGGTTCCATCGCGATGGACGGTTGCACCGTCCAGCGGATGCCGGACAACGGCACGAGGCCAGTCCTTGGCAATATCAGGAACTCGGGCATCACGATGCGGGATACGCCCTCGAAGTGACCGAAGCCTTCCAGGCGTTCGATGACGACGTGGCCTGCCGCTGTTTTCGATGCTTGGGAAGCCGATGGATGCGCGCTGCCGCCTTGTGCCGAATAGCCGGCGAGCAGATAGCGTTCGTATGCCTGACTGATCTGCTCGGGTGCGACATTGAGCAGTGCCGCGATGGCTGGTGCATGTTCGGCCGGAATGGGCCGGCGTCCGACGCGCCAGTTGGAAACATCGCTCGACGCGACTCGATTGTTCAGGCACGCCACCACGTCCGTGTTTCGAATTCCGGATTCCTGTAGCGCATGCACGAAGGCTTCTGAGTACCGATTCCTGGGAGACATGGACGGCTCGGCTGGTGGCTGCGGGACATTCTACTGCTTGCAAAACATTTTGCAATGCGATAATAAATGCGAAACTTGATAGCTACGGCTTCGCGCTGGGCATCTCCCTCCTGAGGTTCAAGAGGGCTTTGCCGCCAGACAACAACCACAAGGAGGTGCCCCATGCTCGCCCTGATCTGCCGCGTTGGCCAATCCCTGCAGATCGGCCCGGACATCCGCCTGACCGTGCAGGCCCGACAGGGCGCACGGGTGGCGATCGGGATCGAGGCCCCGCCCGGGGCCGTGGTGCCTCCGGGCTTCGCCGTTTTGAGGTTGCTGCGCCGGCCGCGGAGGTACGCATGAACCCACTCGACTGCACGGTTGGCGAAGAGCTGCATTTCGGCACGGATATCCGGATTCAGCTCACGGGTCGCGTGGGCGACGTGCTCTACGTTTTCATTGAGGCGAGTCGTGCGCACGCTCTGGTACGCCATGCGGGGTTCAGCGCCACCGCGGCCTGCCACCGAGGGTACAGGGCGCATCTGCTCGCGCTCCGCGATCAGGACCGGTTCGCGGTCGGTCCTGTGCGGGTTTTGGTCGATCGGGTGCGGGTCGTGCAGCCGGGCGCCCGCCTGTTGCGTGATGTCTGCCTGCAGATCGAAGCCCCGATGGCGTGCGTGCGCGGTGCTCGCGGCCCGATCCGGCGACGCCTGTCGCGGTCCGGCTGAGGGCGTGCCGTGCTGGTCCTCACCCGCCGCATCGGCGAAAGCATCCGGATTGGCGACAGCGTGCGGCTGACGGTCCGGGCGAAACTGCGCGGCCACATCACGCTGACGCTGTATGCGCCCACGCGTGTGCGTCTGGCCGACGATGCGGATATCGAGCTGCTGCCGGAGAAGCGCGGTCGTCACGGTATCCGCTACCGGGCATCGCTGCTGCTGGGAGATTCCTTGCGGATCGGCGAAGTCGTGACGGTGTGGATCGGCGGCTGCCCGAAACGCGAGCGGATGACTCACATGCGCGGCGGCCAGGTTCGCATCGGCATCGAGGCGCCCGAATGCGTCAAGATTTACCGCGAGGAGCTGTACCAGCGGATACGCCGGGGTGAACCTGCGCCGTATGCGGAGGCGATCTGATTGCGTGGCGTACGGCGGCGGGCAGGCCCCATGCAAGGGGAGTGCGGGAGGAAGTCGCTTGCGGATAGCGTTCATTTGCTGGGGCGACTGGCTTTGGGCGTGCTGCTTTACATCTATTGAGGTGCCCGGCAGAACGGACAGGCTGACGTGAGGAGGGAACATGTTTCAATATCATGAGGTTGAGGACAGTGGCATGCGTGCAGCCCACCCTGCGGTGCAATCCGGACCCATGCATCAGCGGCATGGGTCGGTCGCCGCAGGCGAAAAAGCCTCGGCAAGCCATGAACTCATGCCAAGCCCATCATCGCCGAAGGATCATCAATGAATCACCACTGCCATCCTTCCAGTCCGGTCATCGCCGCCTTGCTGCTGGCGACCGGGTTGTCCGCATGCAACTCCCCAGGAACCGCTCCCATGACCTCCGAAACGCCGGAAAGCACGATCGAGTTCAAGCAGAATCCCAATCCGCAGCGCGCCTATCGCATCGTGATGGAGATCGAAAATGCGCCCGGGCCGTTCGCGTCGGTGGAAGGGTCTGCCCAGTACGATGTCGTGAATGAGGAAGAATGCGGCGTGTTCAGCGCGATGGCGGGTGGATATAACCGCGAAACCACGAATCCACCGATCCGTTGGGAGAAGCTGTCCGAGACGACTTACACGACTACAATTCATGCTGATCTGATGCTGGACGAGGATTACTTCGGGCGAGGCGTCTGCCGATGGGAATTGACACAAGTCAGAGGCCGCTTGAGAGCTGCGGGTGTTAAGGGTGAAACGCGATTCGTTCCTGTCATCTCTGCACAAGAGATTCAAAGCGCTGCGTCAGTCAGATGGTACTTCTGGAGCGGTAGATACCTTGCTGATTCACCGCTCCCTTCTACAGGTGAAGGGGTGTCAGACTTTGGGTACGTAAATCTGGATAAGGTCCCGGTTGATAAGCGCGGAGAGTTTTTCTCAGTCATTCTCAAAGCGAAAGAGAGTGAATGATGAGCATGCTGGCACAGCAATATGCAGATCTATCGAAGAATGCGTATCAAGATTATCGCAGAGGTATTCGCGCAGTCGGAGACGAAGAAGAGGTAGTGATTGGTGGTATCAGATACAAGATACTCGAGCATTACGACAATCCGCGCACGGAGTATCAAGGCACGATTTACCAGCGTGTCGACACAGGCGACATCGTGGTGGCGCACCGCGGGACCGAAGTCACCGAAGGCATGCGGGTCTTGTTTCAGGACGCCGGCATCGTCGATGGCAGCATGGTCCTTCGCCGCGTCAATCCACAAGCGGAAGAGGCCATCGAATTGACACGTCGTGCCATTGAGCGCGCGAATTTGGCGGCGAATTATCCCGGTGCAGTCGTTCCTCAGGTCACCACCACCGGCCACTCCCTCGGCGGCTGTCTGGCCCAGATCACCGCGCATCATTTCGGCCTGAAGGGCGAGACCTTCAACGCCTACGGTGCCGTCAGCCTGGGCTTGGGTATTCCCAAGGGCGGCCATGATGTGGTGAACCACGTCATGGCCACCGATTTCGTCAGCGCGGCCTCGCCGCATTACGGCCAGGTGCGGATGTATGCCGCCCCTCGCGAAGTCGCGGCGCTGGTCGGCGCGAAGTACGAAAACAACGACAATTTCGTATTCGATATGCGCTCGCCACTGCCTGGGCTTGTCCTCAATCTCGGCATGCACTCGATGCACCACTTCACGAATGTCGATGGCGATGGGCGCCCGGACCGTTCGATCCTGGCCGATCCCAACGCGCGCCGTCGTGCCGATGAATATGCACCGATGTTCGCCAAGTTCCGCGACGAAGTGGCCATGGCGCGTACGGCGACGACCGTCGCCAGTACGCGGCTCTCGCCCTTCGCGATGGCTTATGACAGTGATCGCGAATTGCCGGTCGAACCTCCGGGCGTGCGCGGCCGCCGTGAGGGAACCGTTCTGATGGAATCCGTCGTCGCGGTGCCGTTGCCAGAGCACCTGCGCGAGGGCCGGCCGATGCCGCCTGCGCCGCGACCGGCGCCGGCCGACGAGCCACGTGCACCGCCGGCGAACGACATCGAGCGCATGGTCATTCCGCCGATCCCGGACTACCTGCGCGAGGCAGGACGCATCCAGTCGAGCGTCACGCCGATGCCTGCGGACTTCGGCCCCATCCGCGAGCCGCCGAAAGACCTGCGCGATCCCGAGCATCCCGGACACGAACGCTACACGGTCGCGCTGGGCAACGTCCGGCGGATGGAAGGGCAGCACGGCATCGAGTCGGGACCGCACAGCGAGCGGTTGGCGGCCGCGGTGGCGATCGCCGTGGAGCGCGATCAGTTGAAGGTGCAGCGACTGGAACTGGACAAATCGACCGGGCAGGTCACGGTGGTCGAGCGCGGGCCCTATCCGGATTTCGAGGAACGCCGGGTGCCGATCGATACGCGTCAGGCGCTGGGCCTGACCTTCGAGCAATCCTCGCGGCAGTGGCTGGAGGCGCGTTCGCCGCATTACGCGATCGGGACGCCCGCGGTCGAACGCACCCGCGAACAGTCCGAGGCGCTGGCGCAGCTCACGCCGGCCGATCGGGCGATGTTCGCGAAAATCCGCGAGCATCTGCCCGCATCGGTGTCCGACGACCACGTCGCGCAGGCCACGCTGGCCGCCAAGCGCGACGGGATCAAGGATGCAGGCAGCATCCAGCAGGTCGCGATGGTCGGCGACAAGCTGTGGGTAGAAGGCACGACCCCGGGCTATCGGGTCGCGGTCGACGTTTCGCAGCAGGCGCCGCCGCTGCAGGAGATCGCGCAGCAGTCGCAGGCGTTCAACCAGCAGCGCGACCTCCAGTTGGCGCAGGAGGCGCAGCAGCGTGCGCAGTCCGAGCCCGGTCAAGCCTTGAAGATGGCGTAACCGACAGGTTCGCCTCCAGCGCGAGACGCATCTCCAACACGACCCGCTGGGCCGCCTGGTGCGCAGCGCGCGGAACGCGACCGCGCCGGCCGATGCGCAGGACCGCGCCGAGAGTCTCTATCGCTACGATCCGCTCGACCGGATCGTGCGCATCACCGACCCGAAGGGCCTGCACACCGACTACCGCTATAACGGCTTCGGCGATCTGCTGGAACAGCGCAGCCCGGACAGCGGTACCACGACCTTCGGCCACGACCCGGCCGGCAACGTGATCGCGCAGACCGACGCCAACGGCAAGGTCACGGCCTATCGCTTCGATGCGCTCAACCGGCTGCGGATGGTGGACTACGCCGCGGCGGTGCCGGACGAGACCTTCGGCTGGGACATCGCGCTGGGCGATTGCCCGGCGGGCGAGCAGTTCGCCGCCGGCCGGCTGGGCCGGATCGTGGACGGCAGCGGCAGCACGTCCTACTGCTGGAACCGCTTCGGCGACCTGACCCGCATGGTGCAGCGCACCGGCGGGCGCACGTTCACGGTGCGCTGGGTGTATCAGGCCGACGGCCGGCTGCAGCGATTGATCTACCCCGGCGGCATCGAGGTCGATTACCGCTACGACGCCCAGGGTCGCATCGCCGAGATCGGCGTGAACAGCGGCAGCGGCCGGCAGGTACTGTTGACCGGGGCGACGTATCACCCGTTCGGCGAGGTCAGCGGCTGGACCTACGGCAATGGCCTCGCCCTGCGGCGGACGATCGATGCGGACGGGCTGCCGGTGGCGGTGGAGGACGGGCCGTTGAACGGCGACAGCGTCGGGCTGGCGCTGGGCTACGGCTTCGATGCCGCCGGCAATCTCACCCGACTGCGCAGCGGGCGGACCGGCGCACCGGGCACGCGCACACAGACCTATGAGTACGACGGGCAGAACCGGCTGACCGCAGTCCTCGATGGCGAACTGCTGCTGGATGAATACCGCTACGACCGCAGCGGCAACCGCACCCAGGTCGGCGAGTGGATGCAGGTCGGCAACGACGGCGGCAGTCCGGGCAACCTCGGTCCGCCGCTCTACGACTTCGTCACCCGGACCTACGCTTATCCTGCCGACAGCCATCGTTTGCAGCAGATCGGCGGCGACCTGCGCGAGCACGATCCCGCCGGCAACCTGACCCAGTGGGGCGACCCGACCGCGCCGGGCGGGCCACGCGGCATCCTGGCCTACAACGAGGGCAACCGCCTCGCCAGCTTCTCCCGGCTGCCGGGCGTCATCGCCGCCAGCTACGACTACAACGCGCTGGGCCAGCGCGTGCGCAAGCGTGTGGACGGGGGATTGGACACCTTCACGGTGTACACGCCGGACGGGCGTTGGCTGGGCGACTTCAACGCCAGCGGCGGTGCCGAGCAGTTGGCGATCTGGCTGGGCGATCTGCCGGTCGGGCTGATCACCGGCAACGGCAGCCAGGCGCGGTTGTCCTACGTGCAGGCCGACGCGCTGGGTACCCCGCGGGCGGTGATCGACCCGCAGCGCAACGTCGCGGTCTGGCGCTGGGACGCGCTGGGCGAAGCCTTCGGCCGCGACGACGCGCAGACCGACCCGGACGGCGACGGCGTCCACTTCCACCTGGACATGCGCTTCCCGGGCCAGCGCTTCGACGCCGAGACCGGATTCCACTACAACGACCACCGCGACTACGACCCGGCGACAGGGCGCTACATCCAGTCCGACCCGATCGGTCTGGCCGGGGGGATGACGACCTACGGCTACGCGAATGGATCGCCGGGGGTGTACAGCGATCCGGAGGGGCTGGCGGTCGTGGCGGTAGGGGCGGGTGCGGTAGTGCGACTGAGCGTGCGAGTCATCGCACCAAGGCTGGGCATCCGCTCGATGCTGGACCCGGCCCTGCGTGCGGCGGCCAAGGAAGCGGCGCTCAAGTGGCAGTTGAAGCGGCAGTTGAAGCGGCAGGCGGCGAGGTTGGCGAGGAATGGTGTTGGCAAACCACAAGCATGCGTCACACCCGGAAAGTACTCAGTCGGACCTTATAACGAGCTGAGGGGCGCAGTCCCGGGCCTGGATGCGCATCATGTGGGTCAAAAAGCACTCATGAAGAGATTTATTCCGAGTTACGATGCGAGCACTGCCCCGACGATTCTGGTTCCTAAGGTCGGACATACGATAAGGGGTCCAAGTGGAATCGTTTCGAGAAGCGCTAATGGAATATCTAACGCGCGCGGCTTGGTGGCGCGCGATATCCGAGAGCTGCGGCGCGTGTATTCCGACATTCCAAATTCAAGGCTCCAGCAACTGATCAGAATGAACAAGGAAATGTATCCAAGTCACTTCGTTAAATAAGAGGCGGTCATGAATCCGAATGAATTTGTATCAATGCTTCATTCTGAAATAATCGAGCAAAACGCTGATCTATACAGATCACTTTTCGAGAATACTGCGGTAGAGGCGGCTTCAGATGAGTATTGGAAGAAAGCCTTGGGGCTTTTCAACGCTCTTTCACTGGATCAGAAGGAGATATTCTTCAGGGTGATTCGGCAGACGGCGGTCGATGCCTTGTCAAACGTGCTCGCTGTGATTGATGGAAGCATCGTTCCGGATGGCGTTTCCGAAGATTTCTGCTTGACACTTGGCGAGTCGAAGGTTCCATTGAATGGCGATCTGCAGGATGTTTTTCTCGCTATGGAGGAATCGGCGTCGAGATAGCGATTGCGCGATCAATTTGATGGAATTCAATATGAAGATCGGCCTTAAGCAAATCGAAGCTGTTATGGCCCTCCCTGCGCCGAAGCGCTTCGAGCACTTCGTGAAGCTGGTTGCTGATTGGCAACAGGCATGGGGTTTGTATCAGGACGGCTGGGCGCTTGCTGCGGACGACGATGGTGTGGTCGTCTTTCCGATTTGGCCAGCGAAAGAATATGCTGAAGTGTGCGCCAAAGAGGAGTGGGAAGGCTATGTGCCGCGGCCGATAAGCCTCGAAGATTTGTTGGATGCTCTTCTGCCGAGGCTAGAGTTGGACAACATGCTCCCAGGGGTTTTCT
>JBIJAD010000178.1:0-7862 GCA_044345955.1 Lysobacteraceae bacterium | reverse complement strand
CACGGCGCATAGTCGGCTTCGATCCGGCCGGACCCTCCCGACTCTTCTTCAAGATCGAGACTGGAGGCCGCCAGATAGCGCAACCCCGCATCCAGGAACCATCGTTCGCCGATGTCGTAACGTGCGCCGGCCAGCAGTTGCACCCCGGTGCCGTTGCCGCTGAAGGATCGCTCTGATGCGGCCTGCTCGAAGTCGATGTCGACTTCGGTCAGATACACCAGCCCGGCACCGACGTAGGTGCGTGCGCGAGGGCTGCCGAGGAGGTCGAATTCGTACAGGCCGTTGATCGCCACCGAGGTCGATGCGTAATTTCCGGCCCCGGTGGGGCCGATGCCTGCGAATGTCCGGCCGTCGTGATCGACGCTCTGATAGGCGAATTCGCCTTCCACGCGCCAGCCATTCCCGAAACGGTAGCCGAGGGCGCCGCCGCCGAGGATGCCGCTGTCGAAGCCGGCATCGCCGCGGGCGTTGGCGCCGCCGCTGCGGAAGTCCAGTGTTTGATCGCGTTGGCCCGTCAGGCCTGCGGTGAGTGTGACATAGGCCCCGGAGTCGTCGGCGAAGCAGGGGACGGTCAAGAGGGACAGCGCGAGTGCGAGGCCATGAGGTGCGTAGCTTGCTGGCATGTGAGGCTCCGGTCGATTGGGGATGGCGGTGGGAACGTTTCCACGCCGGGCACTCTAGGCGCCCGGCATCGCCGTCCGCGCAGGTGCCGAATCAACGGTCCGGAAAATGCACGAACGGCGTCCATGGCGCATCCGCGGTACGGCTGCATCCGGGCCGTCTGGCCCGGCGTAGACTCCGGCAAGCTCACTGCCTGCGTCCGGTCAGGAACGACCCGAGATCATGTCCTTGTCGATGTCGCACCCGCTCGTTTCCGCCATCGCACTGACCTTCGGGCTTTCGTTGCTGTTTGCGACGGTCGGCACATCCAATACCGACGGGTTGCCGTTCTGGCAGGCCTGGCTGCACTGGTGGCTGCACATCGGAACGGGCCTGTCCCTGGCCTTGCTGGTGGCCAATCTGTACGGGCGCAGCCCGCGTCTGTGCGCGCTGCCCTTGCCGGGCTTCCTGTTGTTGACGGGCCTGCTGGGCGCCCTGTCGTTCGCCCCGGTGGCCTTGTGGTTCGATGGCTGGCTGCCGCAATCCGGTGCGGTGGACGATGACGCGCTGGATCGTTGGGCGGCGAGCGGCGGCCTGCGGCCGTATGCCGCCGAGTTCCTGCAATTGGCGCCGAGCTATCTGCTGTGCTGGTTCCTCCTCAACGCGGGGCCGCTCATTGCTGCGCGCCGGTCCGAAGCGGTGATCCGGCCCGACGCGGGCGCTGCCGCCGATCATCGCGAACCGGCTCCGGGCGATCTCGATCGTGGCAGCGCAGACGCATCGCTTCACGGGAACGATGGCCACGATCCTGTCGCCTCGTCCGTCCTCGATGATCGGCCCGACGCCTTGCACGATCCCGGGACTGCGGCAGACATCGATGCCCGGAGTCCCGCCGACGCTCCCGGTATCCTCGACCGCCTGCCGCCTGCGATCGGCTCCGACCTCGTCTCGGCCAGCGCGGAGCTGCATTACCTGGAAGTGGTCACCACCAGGGGGCGGGCCACGTTGCTGGGGCGCCTGAGTCAGCTCGAGGTCGAGATGGGCGCGATCGGTTTGCGCGTGCATCGTTCGCACTGGGTTTCGCTGGCCCATGTCCGGCGCGTCTACCGCTCCCGGCACGGCTGGCAATGCGAAATGCGCGACGGGCGCCGGTTGCCGATCGCCCGTCGCCGGGTGTCGGACGTGCAGGGTAGGCTGGGTCGCGATTTCGTCTTGAATCCGACTGCGGAATGATCCGGCGCGATCCGGGAAAGCCGCGGCTTTCGAGCCGGAGAATGCGCTCGGTTCGAAACCGCGAACTGCAGCAGGTCGGGCCGGCGACTCGACCGCCTGCGCGACGGGTTACTCGCCCAGCGCGTCGGCCACGAACGGCGGCAGCACCTGCGCGCCGCGGTGGATGCCGGCGCTGTAGTACTTCGTCGCGAACGGCTTCGCTTCGGCATCGGCTTCGCGGAAGTTGAAGGGCATGCCGTCGAAGCCGCCGCCCTTGCGGGCGAGGGTGCAGCTCCACCAGCCGGTCGGGTAGCAGGGCTGCGGGAACGGCAGGGTCTGGAAGCTGCCGAAGCCGGCCTTGGCCATCTCGCCGCGCATTGCCTTGATCAGATCGAGCAGGACCAGCGGCGATTCCGACTGCTGCACCAGGATGCCGTCGTCCTTCAGGGCGCGGAAGCAGCTTTCGTAGAAGGCCTTGTTGAACAGGCCCTCGGCCGGGCCGACCGGGTCGGTGGAGTCGACGATCACGATGTCGACGCTGCCCGGGGCGCAGTTGGCCATGTAGGCGATGCCGTCGTCGAACAGCAGTTCGGCCCGCGGGTCGTGGTTGCTGTCGCACAGTTCCGGGAACCACTTTTCGGCCATGCGCGTGACCTGTTCGTCGATGTCGCACTGCACGGCCTTTTCCACGCCCGGATGCTTGAGCACTTCGCGCAGGGTGCCGCAGTCGCCGCCGCCGATGATCACCACGCGCTTCGGCGCGGTGTGGGTGAACAGCGCCGGGTGCGACATCATCTCGTGATACAGGAAGTTGTCGCGCGCGGTGAGCATCATCGCGCCGTCGATCAGCATCAGATTGCCCCAGTCGGTGCTCTCGTAGATCTCGATCTTCTGGAACGGCGACTGCACTTCGTCGAGCTTGCGGGTGATGCGGTAGCCGATGGCCGAGCCGGCGGGCTCGAAGTTCTCGTAGTGCCAGGTGGTCCCGGTCATGGCGGTGGTCCCGGAGGGCAGGAAAGGAAGGGGCGGCATTGTACCGGAGCGATGCGGGCCGATCCGTTGCAGGCGTCGCGGGCGCCATCCGTTAGGATCGTGACCCGCGGGATCGTGCCCGCCGACCGCCGACCGCGTCTCCCGGAGCATCCGCATGGCCCAGACCGCCGCCCAACGCCGCCGACAGGCGCTGATCCAGCGCCTGCAGGCCGAGGCGCGCAACGCACCGGCGGCGTATCGCACCCGGGTGGTGCTGCTGGCCTGGCTCGGCTTCGCGATGCTTGGCCTGGTGCTGCTGCTGGCGCTGGCGCCGCTGGTGCTGATCGTGGTCGCGATCGCGCGGGCGGAGGGCGCGGTCGATCCGATGGCCTATGTGTTCCTGACCGCACAGGTGGCGTTTTCGGCCCTGCTGCTGCGTGCGTTGTGGTTGCCGATCGGTCCGCCCGCGGGCCATCGCCTGCAGCCGGAGGAAGCGCCGGCACTGCATGCGCTTATCGAGCGCCTGCGTCTGGAGGCGGGCGTGCCGCCGTTGGCCGGTGTGGTGATCGACGATTCGCTCAATGCCGCCGCCGCCAGCCGACCGCGGGCGCTGGGGTTGCTCGGCGAGCGGCACGACCTGGTGCTCGGCCTGCCGCTGCTGCAGTTGCTCGACCGCGACGAACTGGCGGCGGTGATCGCGCACGAATTCGGGCATTTCCGCGGCAGTCACGGCCGGCTGTCGGCCTGGGTCTATCGACTGCGGCGCGGCTGGGCCGGCGTGGCCGAGGCGATGGCACGCATGGGTCACGGCCTGAACTGGATCGTGCTGCGACCGTTCTTCCGCTGGTATCTGCCGCATTTCGATGCCTGGAGCTTCGTGCTGGCGCGCGAGGACGAATACGCGGCCGATGCGGTCTCGGCGCGGCTGGCCGGCGCCGAGGCGCAGATTTCGGCGCTGATCCGGCTGGAGCACGCCGCCGACTGGCTGCAGCGCCGCTGCTGGGCACCGATGGAGGCGCGGATGCGCGCGCAGCCGCAGCCGCCGCTGTCGATCTGCGCCGAGATCGCGCGCTGGCTGGCCGAGGCGCCGCCGCCGGACCCGGTGCGGGTGCTGGCCGCGGCCGAGCGCGAGATCGACGTCGAGGACACCCATCCGACCCTGCCGCAACGGATCGCCGCCTTCGGCGCTTCCGCCGCGCTGCGTCCGCAGGGCGAAGTCGCGACGACGTTGTTCGAGCCGGCGGCGCTGGGGCGGATAGAACGCGCGTTGGACACCGCCTGGCGCGAGGAGGTGCGCAAGGTGTGGAGCGAGCGTCACGCCGAAGCGGCACCCGAACGCGCGCGTCTCGACGCGCTGGAACGTCGCGAGCCGGAGCATGCGGCGCAGGCACTGGAATACGCGCAATTGATCGAACGCCTGCGCCCGGAGCGCGATGCGCTGCGCGATTACGCGCGTGCGCTGGCGCTGGCGCCGGACGATGCGACCGCACTGTTCCGAGTCGGTGCGCTGCGGGTCGACGCCGGCGATGTCGAAGGCGTGGCCCTGCTGCAGCGGGCGATGACCGCCGATGCCGGCGCGATCCGCCCGGTGTTCGCGCTGCTCGACGGCTGGCGCCGCGCCGCCGCGCTGCCGGCCGCAGTGGCCGCCGAACTGGAAACGCTGCGCGACCGGTTCGCCGCGCAGGCGGCATCGCTGGAAGCGCGCGACCGCGTCGACGCCGAGGATGCGCTGGTCGTGCATGATCTCGATCCGGCCGCCATGGCCGAGCTGGACGCGACGCTCGCCGGCATCCCGCAGGTGTCCTGCGCCTGGCTGGTGCGCAAGCGTCTGGACCTGCCCGGCGAGGCACCGCACTACACCCTGATGGTGTCCTGGCGCGGCTCGGTGGCGAGCGAGGCCGCCGGACTCAAGCGTCTGGTCGCGGCGCTGCGCCTGCCGGGCAGCGTGACCGTGTTCAGCGACAGCGACGGCGCGCAGCGGGCGCTGGCGCGGCGGGTGCGGGCGCTGTGTCCGGATCCGGTGTATCGACGCGGCTGACCGACTCGCGACCACTGGACAAGTCCGGGAAGCACTTGTTCACTGTTGCCCAACAATGATCCGGGCATCGAGGGGGAGCGGACATGTCGTCGGAACAGCGCCACGAGGCACTGATCGCACGTCTGGAGGTGCAGGCGCAGGAGACGCCGGGCCTGTACAGATTCAAGCTCGCGTTGTTGGCGGCGCTGGGGTTCGCGGTGTTGGGCGGTTCGGCCATGCTGGCCTTCGGCTTGTCGGCCGGGCTGGTCGCGGCGCTGATCGCCATCAGCCCGCTGCTGCTGGTCAAGCTGATCAAGGTGGTGTGGATCCCGATCGCGTTCGGCTGGATGATCCTGCGCGCGCTGTGGATCCGCTTCGATCCGCCCGAGGGCCATCGACTGGGTCCCGGCGAAGCGCCCGCGCTGCAGGCGGAAGTCGAGCGGCTGCGGCGGATCACCGGCGCGCCGCGGCTGGAGGCGATCGTGATCGACGGCGAGATGAACGCCGGCGCGGCCAGCATGCCGCGCGCGCTCGGACTGCTCGGCAACCGTCATTACCTCGTGCTCGGTCTGCCGATCCTGCAAGCGCTCGATCGCGATCAGATCTGCGCGGTGATCGCCCACGAATTCGGACATTTCGGCGGCGGCCACAGCCGCTTCGCCGGCTGGATCTATCGTCTGCGCGTCGGCTGGATGCGGGTCCTGGTCGGGCTGGCGGCGAACCGGGCGATGCTGGCCGGGGTGTTCACCCGCTTCTTCCGCTGGTACACGCCGTATTTCAACGCCTACAGCTTCGCCCTGGCGCGCGACAACGAGTACGAGGCCGATGCGATCGCCGCGCGCGTCGTCGGCGCACCGGCGGTGGCGCAGGCGCTGATCCGTTCCGATCTGTGCAGCGCCCGGCTGCAGCGCGATTTCTGGCCCCGCCTGGAGCGCCGGGTCGCGGCCGCCGCGCAGCCGCCGCAGACGCTGTTCCGCGATATCGCCGCCGCGCTGCGCACGGCCGCCGCCGAAGACGATGCACGCCTGCAGACGGCGCTCGCGCGCCGTGCCGATTACGACGACACCCATCCCACCCTGGCGCAGCGGCTGGCGGCGCTCGGGGTCCCGGCGCGACTGGACGCGCCGCCGCGCGAAACGGCCGCGGAGGCGCTGCTCGGTCCGCTGCTGCCGGTGCTGGAGCAGCGCTTCAGCGCCCAGTGGTCCGAGGGTGTGGCGCCGACGTGGGAAGCGCGCCATCGCAGTCTCGGCGAGGGGGCCGTGCGCTTCGCCGCGCTCGAAGCGCAGCCGGTGCGGGACGCGCAGGAATCGCTGGAGTACGCGCGGCTGCTGGAGGAACAACGCCCCGATGACGATGCGCTGCCGGCCTGGCGCACGGCGCTGGCGCTGGTGCCCGACGACGGCTGGGCCAACTATCGCGTCGGCGCGCTGGAGCTGGCGGCCGGCGATGCGGCCGGAGTCGAGCGACTCTGGCGCGCGATGGAACGCGATCCGGAGGTCGTCGTGCCGGCCTGCGAGACGTTGCATGCGCACTATCAGGCGATCGGCGACCGCGCCGGGCGTGCGCGGGTCGAGGACACGCTCGAACGGCTGTTCGGCCGTCATGCCCAGGCCCTGCAGGCGCGCAGCGAACTTCGCGCACGCAAGGACGAACTGATGCCGCACGGGCTGGATGCCGATGCGCTCGCGTCCCTGCGCGAGGCGCTGATCGCGTTCGGCAGGATCGGCCATGCCTGGCTGGTGCGACAGCGGATCGACGATCCCGATCCCGCCGCTCCGCCGCATTTCGTGATGCTGGTGTATTTCCGCGGGTTCGTGCTCGACGAAGAGCGATTGCTGCAGCGGCTGATCGAACGCATCGAACTGCCGGGGACCCTGATCGCGTTCACGTCTTCGGGCAATCGCGGCATGGCGGGCCGGGTCAAGGCGGTGGCGCGGGCGCCCGTCTACGGCTGAACCCGGCTGTCGGACGGCGGGCTCGAGTCCGCCCCGCCCGGCCCGGGTTCGAGGCCAAGCCCTGGGCAGGCTCTACAATGCACGCCCCCCGCCGCCTGCCGGAACCCCGCCCATGACCCCCTGGTCGATCGACGACGCCCGCAAGACCTACTCCATCCCGCACTGGGCCGAGGGGTATTACGACGTCGATGCCGGCGGTCGCATCGTGGTCCGCCCGAACGGCGCCGACGGCCCGGCCGTGGCCCTGGCCGAGGCGGTGGATGCGGCGCTGGCGACCGGCGCCAAGCTGCCGTTGCTGGTGCGCTTCCCGCAGATCCTCGGCGACCGTCTGGCGCGCCTGCAGGCGGCGTTCGCGCAGGCGCAGAAGGACTGGGACTACGCCGGCGGCTACACCGCGGTGTATCCGATCAAGGTCAACCAGCACGCCGGCGTCGCCGGGACGCTGGCCTCGCACGCGGGCGAGGGCTTCGGCCTGGAAGCCGGCAGCAAGCCCGAACTGATGGCGGTGATGGCGCTGTCGCGCCAGGGCGGGCTGATCGTCTGCAACGGCTACAAGGACCGCGAATACATCCGTCTCGCGCTGATCGGCCGCAAGCTCGGCATGCAGACCTTCATCGTGGTCGAAAAGCCGTCCGAGCTGGCCCTGGTGCTGGAGGAAGCCAAGGCGCTGGACGTGCGTCCCGGGCTCGGCGTGCGCATGCGTCTGGCGTCGCTGGGCGCCGGCAAGTGGCAGAACAGCGGCGGCGACAAGGCCAAGTTCGGGCTGTCGCCGCGCCAGGTGCTGGACCTGTGGAAGTCGCTGCGCGACACCGGCATGAGCGACTGCCTCGGTCTGCTGCATTTCCACATGGGCTCGCAGATCAGCAACGTCCGCGACATCGCCAACGGCATGCGCGAGGCCACCCGCTATTTCGTCGAGCTGTCGAAGCTGGGCGCGAAGATCAGTCACGTCGATGTCGGCGGCGGCCTCGGCATCGACTACGAAGGCACCCGCTCGCGCAGCTACTGTTCGATCAACTACGGCATCGTGCAGTACGCTTCCAGCATCGTGCAGCCGATCGCCGAGGCCTGCGAGCAGTACGGCTTCGCACCGCCGCGGCTGGTCA
>JBIJAD010000175.1:0-7999 GCA_044345955.1 Lysobacteraceae bacterium | reverse complement strand
TGCCGAACCCGTACGAGCAGCTCAAGGCCCTGACCCGCGGCCACGGCATCAATGCCGAATCGATGCGCGAATTCATCGCCGGCCTCGACCTGCCCGTCGATGCAAAACAGCGCCTGCTCGAGATGACGCCCGGCGGCTACACCGGCCTCGCGGAGCGTCTGGCACGGGAGATCTGAGATGGCGAAAACCGCGCCCGCGCTCCCGTTCGAGATCGATGCCCGAGGCCGCCCGCCGCTGGGCATGCCGCCGGCGGCGTTCCTGCGCGATTACTGGCAGAAACGGCCGCTGCTGATCCGCAATGCGTTCCCGGACTTCGAGACCCCGGTGCAGCCTGAGGATCTCGCGGGCCTGGCCTGCGAGGAGCGCGCGCTGTCACGGATCGTCATCCACGACAGGACGACAGACGGCTGGACCCTGCGCAGCGGGCCGTTCCGCGAGGACGAGTTCCCCGGCATGCCCGACCAAGACTGGACCCTGCTGGTGCAGGACGTGGACAAGTGGGACCCGGAGGTCCGCGCCCTGCTCGATCGCTTCGATTTCCTGCCGCGCTGGCGGATCGACGATGTGATGATCTCGTTCGCCGCGCCGGGCGGTTCGGTCGGCGCGCACATCGATCAATACGACGTGTTCCTGCTGCAGGCGCAGGGCCATCGCCACTGGCAGATCGACGCCTCCGAAGCGATGGGCTGCGGCGTGCCCTCGGCCGAAGTCCGCGACGGTGTGGCGCTGAAACTGCTGCGCACATTCCATCCGACCCACGACTGGGTGCTGGGGCCGGGCGACATGCTGTATCTGCCGCCGAACGTGCCGCATCACGGCGTGGCCGAGGACGCCTGCCTGACCTTTTCGGTCGGCATGCGCGCGCCGAGCGCGGCCGAACTGCTCGGCGATTTCGTCGACACCCTGCTGGCCGAGGCCGACGAGGCCGTGCGCTACACCGACGCCGACCTGGCGCCGGCGAAGGACCCGCACGAGATCGACGCGGCGGCGATGCAGCGCGCGATCGCCGGGCTCAATGCGCTGCGCATGAACGACCCCGAGCGCCTCGGCGACTGGTTCGGCCGCTTCATGACGCTGTACCGCAGCGTCGGCGACGCGCTGGAGCCGGAACCGCCGCGTTCGCGGATCGAGATCGAATTCGATCTGCAGCAGGGCGCGGCCCTGGTCCGCCATCCCTGGACCCGCACCGCCTGGCGCCGCGACGGGCGCTCGAAATCCACCGCGCATCTGTACCTCGCCGGCCAGATCCACGCGCTGCCGCTGGCCGATGCGCGCGCGCTGGCTGCGGCGGAGCGGGTCGACGGCGCATTGTGGAACGCGCTGTCCGAACCGGCGCGGGTGCTGATGCTGGACCTGCTGGCGCAGGGCCATTACCGGCTTGAGAGCGACGAATTCGACGAGGACGATGACGACGATGCGCAGGCATGAGTCCGACTTCCGGGTGGAGACCATCGACTATGCCGCCGGCGTGGACGCGCTGCGCGCGGTGCGCGAGCCGGTGTTCGTGCAGGAACAGCAGGTGCCGCTGGCACTGGAATGGGACGAACTCGACCCGCTGTGCGTGCACGTGCTCGCGCGCGACGCCGCCGGCGCGCCGATCGGCACCGGCCGGCTCACGCCGGAGCGCACCATCGGACGCATGGCGGTGCTGCGCGAATGGCGCGGCCACGGCGTCGGCGACGCCCTGCTGCAGGCGCTGATCGACGAGGCGGCGAAGCGTCGCTGGCCCGAGGTCAGCCTGCATGCGCAGGTCTCCGCGATCGGCTTCTACGCCCGTCACGGGTTCGTGCCCTACGACGTTCGCTACATGGAAGCCGGGATCGAACATCAGAACATGCGCCGGCGGCTCGATGGCCCGACCGCGATCGAGACCCGCGAAGCCGCCGTCGCGATCGTCTGCGGCATCGTCGCCGGCGTCCGCCGCGAACTGTCGATCTACAGCCGTGCGCTGGATCCGGGGCTGTTCGACGCCCCCGAAGTGCTGGAGGCGCTGCGCCGGCTCGCCACCCGCCGCCAGCGCACCGAGATCCGGATCCTGCTGCAGGACGCCGATGCGCCGCAGCGCGCGCATGCACCGCTGATCCCGCTGGCGCAGCGGTTGAGCAGCGTGTTCGCGTTCCGCGAAGTGGGCGACCCCGCCGACCGCGGCTATGCCTCGGCCTATGTCGTCAACGACGACGGCGGCTACTACTTCCGTACCCTCGGCAACCGCTTCGACGGCGAGGGCGCGCTCGACGCCGGCGGTCGCGCACGGCAGCTCGCGGACAGCTTCCAGCCGGTCTGGGAACGATCGAGGATCGTCGGCGAATACCGCATTCTGGGCGTCTGAACATGCTGCGGCTGTTCACCCTGCTGTGCGTCTACGCGGTGGCGTTCGCGCTGCTCGGCATCGGCCTGTGGCTGGGCGGCCACGCACTCGCCAGCGGCGCCATGCCGCATCCCTGGCTCTGGGTCGTCCTGCTGCTGGGCGGCGCGTTCCTGCTCCAGGCCATGCGGCTGACGCGACGTTTCGGCGACCCCGGCGCCTGGCGTCGGCGCCCGCACACCGCGCGCAGTCTGGCCCTGGCCGTCGCCGGATACGGCAGCATCGCACTCGCCGCCTTGATCGGCGGGAGCACCTCGTTCGGCCACGTCGCGATCGTGCTCGGAGGCGTGCTGCTGATCGTGTCGGAACTGAGCAAAAGGGTTCCGGATTGAAACGCGAGCGCCGCCCGCTCAGCGCCGGGTGAGCGACGAGGCCTTGATCGAAATTTGGAAGGCGTAGCCGCCGCGGGCATCGCCCTCGATCGAGCGCAGTTCCGGCCGGCTGCCGGCACCATCCAGTGCCCGCAGGCCTTCGGAGACGCAGCGGTGCTGCCCGGACTGCCCCGACAACAGGACCAGATCGCCGGCATAGCGCACGTCGACGATCCGGCAGTCGGCGGGGAAGAGCGGCGCGATGCGACGCTGGATCGCGAAGGGGTCGGCCGCGCCCACCGGAGGCGTCCGCGAGGCCTGCGCGGGCGCAGACGCCGGCCGCGCCTCCGCGACGGACAGGGTCCGCATCGCCGATGCCGGGTCGTCGGACGGTTCGGCGCCCGCGATGCCGGTGGTCTGCGCCGCCCTGCCCTCGGTTTCGCGCAGCACCAGCGGCGAATCCGTGAGCACGAACTCGATGCTGCGCACGTGGAACCGACCGGAGGTGACGATCCGCTGGACCTGCTGAGGGCCCTGGGCGACGCCGGGCCCGCCTGCCGCCGCGACGCGGTCGAGAAGGCCATCGACCTCGGCGGTGGGTGCGGTGTAGCGGATGCGCACCCTGCCGTCGGCGACCGCCACCACATCGACGACCGTGCCCGCGGGCGCCATCGCGGCGAGCCGGGCGCGGATCGCGGCGGCCGACAGGAAGCGCTTCGCATCGGCGCGCCGCTGCGCTTCGGCGAGGCCGCGCTGCTCGGCCTCGATCTCGTCGATCGGGCGCTCGAAGACGTGCCGGGTGGCGACGTCCTCGGCCCGCCATGGCCGCTGCGCATCGTCCCGCGGCCAACGCAGGGTGCCGGTGTAGGTCCCGGTCGGGATCTTCAGGTCCTTGCAACCGTCTCCGCACCAGATCGGAACATCGAAGGTCGACAACTCGCGGGCTTCGCCGAGGACCGAACGGTCCTCGCCCGAGGTCAGGCGCACGGGATGCTCGGTGTACTTCCTCGGCAGCTCCAGCCAACCGTCCCGGCAGGCGGCGCCGGTGCCGGAGCGCACCTCCTGGACGATCTCGGAGGGCGGGCCCAGCGCGTGCACCTGTCGCGCGTACTGTCCGGCACCGTTGCGGGCGATATAGGCGCTGCGGCCGGGATCCTTCAGCAGGTGATACCACTCGCGGTAGCGCGGCTTTTCGAACTCGCGGATCAGCGCCAGATGCTGCATCACCCGGGCGTCCTGGATCTGGAAACGGAATTCGAAGACGCCTGGCGCGGTGCGGCGGATGGACACCGCCCGGATCTGCGCCGCCGGCACCCGGTTGCCCCACTCGATCGGGAATTCCTCCAGCATCGAGCCCGCGTAGGACACGCCCCTTTCGCCCGGCGGCGCGAAGACATAGGTGCCGGTCAGATCCGGGCAGCCGTAGATGTCCACCGCCAACTGCGCCTTGCCGGCGCGGCCGCCGCCGTCCACCGAACCGCCGCAGCCGGCCGCCGCCAGCATCGCGGCCAGGACCCATCCGCCGACCGTCTTGCGCCCCCATCCCCGCATCGCCTGCCCTCCGGATCGATCCGCGGACCTTAGCGGTCGGCGCGACCCGGAGCAAAAGCAAATGCTGCAGGTCGCGTTCCGCTCGACCGCCGGACGATGGCGCCGCAACCGCCCGCGAGATCGACCATCGTCGTACCGACACCATCCGCGACCTGGCCGATGATGCGCTGCGGCGGAGCCTCCGGCTATAATTCCGGTCCTTTCGTCCGCGCCCTGGTCCGCTTCGGGTTTTCCCGGCGGATCAAGCGCTTGGCCCTCCCCGCGCCCCCATCTTCCGAGTGCGCACCCCCTCTTCTCGAATGTGATCCCCGAAGTGGACAGTCTCCTGAAGCAGTTCGCGCAATCCTCGCAACTCGGCGCCAACGCCGCCTACATCGAGGACTTCTACGAGCAGTATCTGGTCGCCCCGGACAGCGTCGACCCGAAATGGAAGGCCTATTTCGACGGGATCAAGGGCCGGGACGGCCAGGACGTGCCGCACTCGGCGGTGATCGAGGCGATCGCCGAGGCCGGTCGCCAGGCCGCCCGCGGCGTGGTCGCGGTGGCCGCCACCGGCGCCGGCGACGAACGCGAACGCTCGGTGGGCCGTCTGATCACCGCGTACCGCTCGCGCGGCCACCTCGGCGCCGACCTCGACCCGCTGGGCATGCTGGAGAAGCCCGGCGCGCCGGATCTGGACCTGCCCTTCCACCGTCTCGGCGACGCCGACCTCGACCACGAGTTCAGCACCGGCGGTATCGCCGGCAAGCCGCGGATGAAACTGCGCGAGCTGCTGGCCCTGCTGCGGGCCACCTACACCGGCAGCATCGGCGCCGAATTCATGCACATCACCGACGCCGATCAGCGGCGCTGGATGTACGAACGCCTGGAAGCCGCAGGCGGCCGATTCGGGCGCAGCGACGAAGACAAGCGCCGGATCCTCGAGCGCCTGACCGCGGCCGAGGGCCTGGAGCGCTACCTGCACACCAAGTACGTCGGCCAGAAGCGCTTCTCGCTGGAAGGCGGCGACGCGCTGATCCCGATGCTCGACGTGATGATCCATCGCGCCGGCATCGACGGTGTGAAGGACGTGGTGCTTGGCATGGCCCACCGCGGCCGCCTCAACGTGCTGGTCAACACCCTCGGCAAGCCGCCGCGCAAGCTGTTCGACGAGTTCGAGGGCAAATTCGAGCACGACGAACACGCCCACGCCGGCGACGTGAAGTACCACATGGGCTTCAGCGCCGACGTGCAGACGCCGGGCGGTCCGGTGCACCTCGCGCTGGCGTTCAACCCCTCGCATCTCGAGATCGTCGACCCGGTGGTCGCCGGCAGCGTGCGTTCGCGCCAGCATCGCCGCGGCGACAAGGCCCGCCGCCAGGTGGTGCCCATCCTGATGCACGGCGATGCCGCGTTCGCCGGCCAGGGCGTGGTGATGGAGCTGTTCCAGATGTCGCAGGCCCGCGGTTTCGCGGTCGGCGGCACCCTCCACATCGTCATCAACAATCAGGTCGGCTTCACTACCAGCGAACGTCAGGACGCGCGCTCTACCCTGTACTGCACCGACGTGGCGAAGATGGTCGGCGCGCCGGTGCTGCACGTCAACGGCGACGACCCGGAGGCCGTGGCCTTCTGCGCCGAGCTGGCCTTCGATTTCCGCCAGCAGTTCGGCAAGGACGTGGTGATCGACCTCGTCTGCTATCGCCGCCACGGCCACAACGAGGCCGACGAACCGGCAGCGACCCAGCCGCTGATGTACCAGAACATCCGCAAGCGCAAGACCACCCGCGAACTGTATGCGGAACGTCTGACCGCGGCCGGCACACTGCAGGCGGGCGAGGCCCAGGCGATGGTCGATGTCTATCGCCAGAAGCTCGACGACGGGGTGGTGACCACCGAACTGGCGGCGTCCAATCCCGACGCCTACGCCGTGGACTGGCGGCCGCTGCTCGCGGCCAAGCTGGGCGATGCGGTCGATACCCGCGTGCCGCGCGCGAAGCTCGATGAACTGGCGCGGATCATCAACGAGATCCCCGCCGACGCCACCCTGCATCCGCGTGTCGCCAAGATCTACGAAGACCGACGGAAGATGACGCAGGGCGAGTTGGGCGGAGACTGGGGCTTCGCCGAGAATCTGGCCTATGCGACTCTGCTCGACGAGGGCTACCGCCTGCGTCTGGTCGGCCAGGACTGCGGTCGCGGCACCTTCTTCCACCGCCACGCGATCCTCCACGACCAGAAGACCGACGTCGACCACATCCCGCTGCGCCGGCTGGTGAGCAACTCGGAAGACGCGACCATCATCGACTCGCTGCTCAGCGAGGAGGCGGTGATGGCGTTCGAATACGGCTACGCCACCGCCGACCCGATGACGCTCGACGTGTGGGAAGCGCAGTTCGGCGACTTCGCCAATGGCGCGCAGGTGGTGATCGACCAGTTCCTGTCCTCGGGCGAGGCCAAGTGGGGCCGGCTCTGCGGCCTGGCGCTGTTCCTGCCGCATGGCTACGAAGGCCAGGGCCCCGAGCACAGCTCGGCGCGCCTCGAGCGCTTCCTGCAGTTGTGCGCGCTGGAGAACATGATCGTCTGTACTCCGACCACGCCGGCGCAGGCCTTCCACATGATCCGCCGGCAGATGCGCATGAAGACGCGCAAGCCGCTGGTGGTGATGACCCCGAAGTCGCTGCTGCGCCACAAGCTGGCGGTGTCGACCCTCGACGAGCTCGCGAACGGCGAATTCCGGCATCTGATCGGCGACGACAGCGCCGATCCGAAGGCGGTCAAGCGGATCGTGGTCTGCGGCGGCAAGGTCTACTACGACCTGCTGGAAGACGCGCAGAAGCGCGGCCAGACCGACGCGGCGATCGTGCGCATCGAACAGTTGTATCCGTTCCCGCGCGCGGCGCTGGTCGCCGAACTCAAGCGCTACCCGAAGGCGCATCAGATCGTGTGGTGCCAGGAAGAGCCGATGAACCAGGGCGCCTGGTACCAGATCCAGCATCACCTGCGCGCCTGCCTGCAGGACAAGCAGAGCCTGCACTACGCCGGCCGCGCGCGTTCGCCCTCGCCGGCCGCCGGCCATTTCAACGACCACGTCGAAGAACAGCTCAAGCTGATCGCCGACGCCCTGGTCAATCCGCTCAACGGCGATCACGCCGAGGAGTGAGGTCATCCACCGGCGCCGCGGGCGCCGGCTCACCTTTCAATACCGCTGTCAGGACGCCAACATGGCCACCGAAATCAAGGTTCCCGTTCTTCCCGAATCCGTCTCCGACGCCGTCATCGCCACCTGGCACAAGAAGGTCGGCGACGCCGTGAAGCGCGACGAGAACATCGTCGACCTGGAAACCGACAAGGTGGTGCTGGAAGTGCCTTCGACCGTGGACGGCGTGATCAAGGAACTGAAATTCGCCGAAGGCGCCACGGTCAACAGCCAGCAGGTCATCGCGATCATCGAGGAAGGCGCCGTGGCCGCCGCATCGGCTCCGGCCGCCGCCGGCCCCGAGCAGGTCCAGCCGAAGGCCGAGGCCGCCAAGTCCGCCGCCGCGGCCCCCGCCAGCACCAAGCCGGCCCCGGTCGGCGGTGAGCTCCCGCCCGGCGCGCGCTTCGCCGCCGCGACCAGCGGCGTGAATCCCGCGGAAGTCCAGGGCACCGGCCGTCGCGGCATGGTCACCAAGGAAGACATCGTCAACTATGCCGCCGGCAAGACCGCCGGCGTGGGCGGCGGCGCGCGTCCGGAAGAGCGCGTGCCGATGACCCGCATGCGCGCGCGCATCGCCGAGCGCCTGATGCAGTC
>JBIJAD010000259.1:0-5744 GCA_044345955.1 Lysobacteraceae bacterium | reverse complement strand
CGCCCACCCCGCCGCCGGTTTCGCTGCCCAGCCGCTGGAGCGGGCGCTGGCGCTGCAGGCGCGCTGCTACACCGATCCGGCGATGGTCGCCCGCGACCGCGCCTGCGTGTTCGATCGCGGCTGGCAACTGGTCGCGCACGTGTGCCAACTGCAGGCTGCAGGCGATCACGTGATCGCCGATCTGGCCGGGCTGCCGGTCATCGCGGTGCGCGACGCCGAGGGCACGGTCCGGGTGATGCACAACGTCTGCCGGCACCGCGCCGGCCCGCTGGCGCAGTGCGACGGTCGCGGCGCGAAGGCCCTGCGCTGTCGGTATCACGGCTGGACCTACGGCCTCGACGGGCGCCTGCGCAGCGCGACCGAAATGGCCGACGTGACCGATTTCGATCCGACCGCGGTGCGCCTGCCGCAGCTCGCGACGCGGATCTGGCAAGGATTGGTGTTCGCGGCGGTGGACGAACGGGCGGCACCGTCGTTCGAGGACTTCGTCGCCGGTATCGACGCGCGCATCGGCGCCGATCGCGGGCTGGAGACCTTCGGTCATCACCATCGCGTCGGCTACGAGGTGGCCTGCAACTGGAAGGTCTACGTCGACAACTATCTCGAGGGTTATCACGTCCCGCACGTGCATCCCGAACTGAACCGGATGCTCGACTACCGCAGCTACTTCACCGAGACCGCGGCCTGGCATTCGCTGCAGTGGAGCCCCCTGGTGCAGACTGGCGAGAACACGGGCGAAGGCCTGTACGGCAGCGGCGACGCGCTGTACTACTGGCTGTGGCCCAACACCATGCTCAACATCCTGCCCGGACGGCTGCAGACCAACCGCGTGATTCCGCTCGGCGTGGATCGCTGCCGGGTGGAATTCGACACGTATTACACTGCCGACGACAGCGAAGCCGGCAGTGCACGACGCGCCGCGGACCAGTCGTTCAGCGATGTGGTCCAGGACGAGGACATCGGTATCTGCGAAGACGTCCAGCGCGGGCTGGCGTCCGGCTCCTACGAGGCCGGCCGGCTCAATCCGCTGCGCGAGAATGCGGTCCATCATTTCCACGAACTGCTGCGACGCGCTTACCGCGAAACCGACGCTCAGCCCGGCTGAACCTTTCCGACAGGCCGTCGCGCCGCCGCCGGCAGCCGCCCCATCGACCCGCCAACGACACGCCATGAAAACCTCACGCTTCCCGCTCCGCCCGACGCTCGCTCCCGCCGCCTTCCTGGTGCTCGCGCTTGCGGCGCCGGCCCTGGTGTCCGCAACCGAGGTCCAGGGCGAATACAGCCGCACCCCGGCGATGCCTGCGCCGAAGTGGCGCGCGGCGAACGTCGCCGCCGTCCCCGCCGCACGCATGCAGTACGGCGCGATGCCGGTGCAACGCCTGCTCGAACTGCAGCGCAAGAACGCCGAGCCCGGCCTGAAGGCGACCCAGATCGGCATCGGCCGCGACGCCGCCGGCGAAAGCGCGCAACCGCATCTGCCGGCGCTGCGCTGGACGCAGGTCGCCGGCGGTTCGATCGCACGGATCGAAATCCGCTCGCCGGACGCGATGGCGCTGCGCGTGGGTCTCGACGTGCAGGCGCTCGACGACCGCGTCGAGCTGCGCTTCGGCGGTTCGACGCGCCCCAACGAAGTGGTCGCGCTGATGACCGGCGCCGAGATCAAGCGCCTGCCCGGCCCGGGCGGCCTGTTCTGGACGCCGAACACCGACGGCGACACCCAGTTCGTCGAAATCTTCCGGCCGAAGGGCGTGCCGGCCTTCGCGGTGCGGTTGGATGCGCCGTCGCTGTCGCATCTGATCGCCGACAGCCGCAACAGCTTCCAGTTGATCGAGAAGATCGGCGAATCCGGCAGTTGCAACGTCGACGTGATCTGCCGCGTCAACGAACTGGGTCCGGCCTTCGTCAACGCCAAGAACGCGGTCGCGCACATGCGCTACGTCCGCGGCAGCAGCACCTTCATCTGCACCGGAACGCTGCTGGCCGACAGCGTTCCGCTCACCCAGGTGCCGCTGTTCCACGGCGCCAACCACTGCTTCTCCAGCAACACCAGCCTGCCGCCCAACGCGACCCAGATGCAGACGGTGGCGAACACGCTCAACACCTTCTGGAACTACGAGACCACCGGCTGCGGCAATCTGGTGCAGACGCCGACCACCCAGCTCAGCGGCGGCGCGACCTATCTGTATTCGAGCAATGTCACCGACGGCATGCTGGTGCGGCTCAACAACGCACCGCCCTCGTCCGCGTACTTCGCCGGCTGGAACGCCGGCCCGCTCGCCAACGGCACCGACATCATCGCCATCCACCATCCGGCCGGTGACTCGAAGATGGTCTCGCTCGGCCAGACCATCTCCTTCGATACCGCCCAGACCACCACCGGCTGGACCAGCGGCACCACCGAAGGCGGCAGCAGCGGCTCGGGCATTTTCACCCTCAACGCACGCGGCGAATACGTGCTGCGCGGCGGCCTGTTCGGCGGCTTCGCCTCGTGCAGCAACAGCGGTTCGCTGAGCAACACCCAGAATCGCGACTTCTACTCGCGTCTCGATGTGGACATCGCCAGCATGCGGACCTGGCTGGAACCGCAGCCGACACCGCTGGAAAGCAACCGCCCGCGGATCCGTCCGCGCACGACGTCGACCGCGATTTCCGAACCCGCGGTCGCACCGGAACCCGGCAAGACGCGCGACGTGCCGCGCCTCGCTCCGCGGGAAGAGCGGAACCGCAGGTGATCACTGACGCCCCGGAGTGAGCGCCGCACCGCGCCCGCTCGGCCTGTGGTCCGCGACCGCTCTGGTCGCGGGCAACATGATCGGCAGCGGCGTGTTCCTGCTGCCGGCTTCGCTGGCGCCGTACGGCGCGATCGGGCTCTACGGCTGGGCGATCACCCTCGGCGGCGCGCTGCTGCTGGCCTTGACCTTCTCGCGCCTGGCCGCGCGCGGCGCGCACGCGGGCGGGCCGTATGCCTACGCACGCGAAGCGTTCGGCGACACCACCGGCTTCGTCATCGCCTGGAGCTACTGGATCTCGATCTGGTGCGCGAACGCGGCGATCGCGGTCGCGTTCGCCGGCAGTCTCGGCAGCCTGTTCCCGGCGCTGGTGGCGACCCCGCTGCGCGGCGCCGCGCTCGCGCTCGCCGTGTTGTGGCTTTGCGCGGCGATCAACCTCGCCGGGGTGCGCGAGGCCGGGCGCATGCAGGTCGGCACCACCGTGCTGAAACTGCTGCCGCTGCTGCTGTTCGGCGGGGTCGCGATCTGGCTGATCGAACCGGCGCATCTGGCGGTGCCGGCATCCGCGCCCGATGCCGGCGACAGCCTCGGCTTCGCCGCAGCGGTGCATGCAACGGTCGCGCTGACGCTGTGGGCCTTCCTCGGCCTGGAAGCGGCCACCATTCCCGCCGGTGCGATCCACGACGCCGAACGCACGATTCCGCGCGCTACGCTGATCGGCACCCTGCTCGCCGGCATCGCCACGATCCTCGCCTGCACCGCGGTGCTGGGCGTGATCCCGCCCGAGGTCGCGAAAGGCTCGACCGCGCCGATGGCCGATGCGGCGGGCGCGCTCTGGGGCCCGCATGCCGCCACCGGCATCGCGATCGTCGCCGCGATCTCCTGTTTCGGCGCGCTCAACGGTTGGGTGCTGCTGTCGGCGCAACTGCCGCTGGCCGCGGCGCGCGACGGCCTGTTTCCGCAGGCGTTCGCGCGACTCGACGGCAACGGCACGCCGCGCACGGGCGTGATCCTCGGCGCGATGCTCTCCAGTCTGCTGGTGATCGCCAACTACACCGATTCGCTGGTGAAGGTGTTCACCTTCTCGATCCTGCTGTCGACCGCAGCGACTCTGCTGCCCTACGTGTTCAGCAGCGCGGCGTGGCTGAAACTCGGCCGGCACGGGCGCGTGGTCGCCGCGCTCGCGCTGCTCTATGCCGTGTATGCACTGATCGGCACCGGCGCCGAGGCCTTGGCCTGGGGCACGGTGCTGGTGCTGGCGGGATTGCCGCTGCGCGCGCTGCTGCGGTATCGCGCAGTCGTCACCGCGCGGGGACGGTAATCGCGCCGGCCTCGCCGGAGCATGTCCGAAGCCGAGGCCAAACGATCGAATCCCGTTCGTTCGCGGGCTTGTGCGCGCCCTACGACAGACGCTCGGCGCGTCGCAGCAGAAACGCTCGAATCTCGGGCGCGCACGCCAACCCGGCTGCGCGCAGGTAGGCGTCCTTCGCTTCCGCATCGCGGCCGGCCTGTGCGAGCAGATGGGCGCGCGCGGCCCAGCGGGGTTGATAGTCGCGCAGCGCGTCCGCGCGATCGCCGGTTTCCAGGGCCGTCAGCGCGTCGAGCCCAGCGACGGCTCCCTCGGCTTCACCGACCGCAACCGCGTGCGCGACGCGCGCGCCGAGCGTGGGCGCGATCGCCAGAAGATGCCGATACAGCGTCGCGATCGCCGACCACGGCACGCGTCCGGTCGCCGCGCGCTGGCAGTGCGCCGACTGGATCGCCGCTTCCAGTTGGAACGGGCCGGGGCGGCGCATGGCCGCTGCCGATGACAACACGTGCTCGGCTTCGGCGATGGCGCGGCGATCCCAGCGGGACGTCTCCTGCAGATGCAGGGGCACGAACGCGTCCGCGTCGTCGAGACGCGCCGCGCGTCGCGCTTCGCAGAACAGCAGGAGCGCCAGCAATCCCTGCGCTTCTGGATCCTGCGGGCGCAGACCGGCCGTCAACCGGGCGAGGAACAGCGCCTCCTCCCGGAGTGGCCCGATTTCCGGTGCCGGCAGCGCGGCGCTGTCCACGCCGACGGTGTAGGCGCCGTAGATCGCTTCCAGTACGGCGTGGGTGCGCGCCGGCAATTCGCGCGCAGCCGGCAATTCAAACGGAATGCCCGCCTCGCGGATCCTGCGTTTGGCCCGGACCAGGCGCTGCGCCAGGGTCGAAGGCGCGACCAGCAGCAGCGGCGCGATCGCCTGCGCCTCCAGGCCCAACACCGTCTGCAGCATCAGCGCCGCATGCATGCCGCTGTCGATGGCCGGATGGGCGCAGACGTACAGCAGCGCGAGACGGCGATCGGGCAACCCCGCGGCGATGTCCTCCTCCGCGGGCAGCGCGATGGCCCGCTCGCCGTCGGGATCGTCCGCCTCCACCACGTCTTCGTGACGTCGGCGCACGCGCCCGTGGCGATGACGTTCCAGCAGCCGGCGGCGCGCCGCCGCCAGCAGCCACGCGTCCGGCGCGTCCGGCACGCCCTGTGTCGGCCAGACCGCGAGCGCGCTCAGAAAGGCATCGCCCAGCGCATCCTCGGCCGCCTGCAGATCGCGCCACTGGCCGGCCAGCCACGCGACCAGACGGCCATAGGACGTGCGCGCGGCGAGCTCGACGGCACGATGGGCCGCAGCGGTCCCGTCGACGTCGACGCTGCCGCGCGCGCCGCTCACGCCTGCTGCGGAGGCGGCAGGACCGGACGCACTTCGACGCTGCCATACTCGGCGGACGGGCTGCGCGCCGCCCACTCCAGGGCCTCGTCGAGGTTGGCGACCCGGATCACGAAATACCCGCCGAGGTGCTCGCGGGTGTCGGCGAACGGGCCGTCCTGCACCACCCGCTTGCCCTCACGGACGCGCAGATGGGTGGCGGTGTGGGGCGGCTGCAGGCCATTGCCGCTGACCACGACGCCGGCGGCATTCAGTGCACCGATGTAGGCGTTCCAGGCGCCCCAGTAGGGGCCGGCCTGAGCAGGATCCTCGCGCTTGGCGA
>JBIJAD010000008.1:0-28178 GCA_044345955.1 Lysobacteraceae bacterium | reverse complement strand
AACCGGCCGCGACGCCTTCTCCGCATTTCTCTCGCGCATGGCCCGCAGCTATCGTGAACAACTGCGCGACATCGTGGTGATGGCCTCGCCCGACGGCGCCCGCGCCGCGGCCGAATACGTCGTGCACGGCGAGTACCTTGCCGACGACGAAGGTCTGCCTCCGGCCAACGGCCAGCGCTACGTGTTGCCGGGCGGCGCCTTCTTCGACCTGCGCGATGGCCGCATCGCCCGGGTCACGAACTACTACAACCTGCAGGACTGGATCGCGCAGGTACGGTGAGGACGAAAACCGCATGCGTACCGGCGGACCTCCTGCGACGATATCGAAAGCGGATCAGGCCCCGGACAGATGCGCCATGAGGTGGACGTCGACATAGCCGCCGGCGCGGAAGGCATAGGCGCGGCTGGTGCCTTCGCGGACGAAGCCGTGGCGTTCGAACAGCGCGATCGCGGGCGCATTGTCGACGTAGGTCTCCAGCTCCACCCGCCGCACCGCCAGCCAGTTGTGGCACAGGTCGAGCGCCGCGGTCAGCAGCACGGCGCCCGCGCCCCGGCGCCTGAAGGCTTCGTCCACCGCGAGGCCGATGTTCGCCGCATGCCGGCGGCGCGGCGCGGCGAACACCTCGATGCCGATCTGGCCGAGCACCGCATCGCCTTCGCAGGCGACCAGACTGTGGAAATGCTCGTGGTGGCGGCCGAGTCTGGCCTGCCACAGTTCGGCGGACGGGTACGGCAACTGCAGGGTCGCCGCGACATTGGACGGTTGCGCGTAGATGGCGCGGATGGCTTCGATGTCCCGGGCTTCGCCATGGCGGACCACGATGGTCACGGGCAGGTCTCCATGAGGATGTTCGAGGGGATGGCCGATTCTCGCATCGTCCGGTGGCTTCGTGACGACGGATGGCCGCGCATGGCATGCCGGGCCGGCAGCGGCGCCTTCGGCCATCGCCCCTGCAGACGCGTGCCACAGGCAACGAACATGCGTCAGACAGCCCGGTCTCCGGATCGATGCGGAAAATCCGTCTCCAGCAACAACGCGGTGCCCGAACCCTCGAGCGATGCGCTGGCGATGATCATCGGATCCGATACGCCGACCTCGATCGCGGCATTTCCGATCATCGTCACGATCCGACCGTAAGCGCGACCATCGGCAGGCATGTCGATCTGCCACGTTGCCAGCCAGGACGTGCCCTTGGGCGAGCGCTCGATGCCCGAGGTCATTCCCGGAAACTCGACCTGCCGTGCGCAGGTCTGGGCGGCAGCTTCGGAAGGCAGCGGCAGACGGAAGACGAAGCGTTGGACCTCGTCGGAGGGCAACGCATACCGTCGGCCGATCGTCCACACCCGCATTTCGTCGCGTCTGGATCGATGGCGCATGTAGGCAAAGCCGAGAAAGGACAACACGAAAAGCGCGACGACGTATTTCATGATGCCCCCTGGCGGTGCTTCGAAAGTGGCGGGAAGACCTCATTGCCGGTCACCATCGCTCGGACGCGGGGTCGCGCCGCGCATTCGGGCGTCCCGAGCGAATGCTACCCGCGCGGTGATCGGGCGCGCAAACACGCCACGCGCAGGCAGCGGCACCCGGTCCGGTCTTCAGGCACGGATGAGACCGGGATGATGAGACCGATGAGACCGGGACACCCACAATTGATGAGCCCGGCCTGAGCCCGGGAGGGCCTGAGCCCGGGACACCCACAATTCAGATTTTTCCTGTACTCCGATGCGGAGCCCGGGACACCCGCGCTCAGTCCATGTGCTCGATGGCGGCAGGCAGGCCGACCCATCGATGCATGCGCTGCTCGTGGGAGATGAGACCGGGACACCCACAATTGATGAGCCCGGCCTGAGCCCGGGCCTGCGCCCGGGGGCCTGAGCCCGGGACACCCACAATTCAGATTTTTCCTGCACTCCGATGCGGAGCCCGGGCCACCCGCGCTCAGTCCATGTGCTCGATGGCGGCAGGCAGGCCGACCCATCGATGCATGCGCTGCCCGTAGACCGACACCGTCGGCTCCGGGAATCCCGGGTCGGCGAACGCGCCTACGGGAATGGCGATCGTTCCGGGCCACTCGTCGGTCGTCCAGCAGATCGTCGCGCCGCAGTCCGGGCAGAACCTGAACCTCCCGTGCGAGCCTTCGTCTCCGACCCGGACGTATTCGGCGGCCGCGCCGCTGACGGAGACCTGCTCCTGCGAGTACCGGGCCTGCGCGCCGAACACGCTGCCTGTTCTGCGTTGACAGGCGAGGCAATGACAGACGGAGATGCGGAACGGTTCACCCGACACGGTGGCCGTCAGTCGGCCGCAGGAACAGGAGGCGATTCGGGTGGACATGAGAAGGCTCCTCTGAATTCGATGACTTCGATCCTCGACGCGGAGACCGAACCCTGCCGCGCAGCGGTCTCCACCCGGGCGGATCGTCGGACTTACTGCCTTGTCAGCACATCCCCGTTCACCGTCATCCGCCACGTATCGCCCTGCCGATGAGGCGGCTGGTTCACTTCGAGCCAGATTCCGCCGGGGCCGAGGATGGCGCTTTCGGAAAACCTTTCGATCGGGGCGCTGAGACGCTCTTCGATTCGGTCTGCAGTCTGCGGGCGGTGATACGTCATCCGCCCATGCCGGCTGATGACAAGCGTGGCTTGGGGCGATTTCCAGGTGCCGACATAGGCGTCTTTTCCGTCCGGAATCCGGTCGCAGCCGCACAACAGAATCGCTGCCGACACGGTCGCGGCGAAAACAGATCCGGGGATCGGGTTGCTCAGCATGATGGACGCCTCAATGAGGCCGATGCACCCGACGGCAGTCGACGATAGGGGTCATCATACATCTCTGCGCATCTGGTAGAACTCGGGATAGAACCCAGGGATAGAACCCACGGTAGAACCCAGGACACCCACAGAACCCTACACAGAACCCAGGACACCCACAATTCTGATGACCCCGGCGATGATCCCGGGACACCCACAATTCAGAATTTCCCTACACGCCCATGCGGCAAATCCCGACAGTCTGCGGCCTCCGGCCATGCCACCCTGCAGGCATGACCCGCCCCCGCTCGCACATCGCCCCGCCCGATCTCGCCGGCACCTATCACTGCGTCCAGCGCTGTGTCCGTCGGGCGTTCCTGTGCGGCGTCGATGAATACACGGGTCGCAACTTCGAGCACCGCAAGGCTTGGATCGAGCAGCGCATCCACCGGGTCGCCGAGTACTTCGCGGTCGCAATCCACGCCTATGCGGTCATGAGCAATCATCTCCACCTGGTCCTCGGGATCGATCCTGCGGCGACCGCCGGATGGTCCAATGAAGACGTGGCCGCGCGCTGGTTACGGTTGTTTCCGCCGCGAGAGGATTCCGACGCCGCCATCGCCGAGAAGCGTTCGCGCCTGCTCGCCGATCCTGCCCGGCTCGCCCGCATCCGCCAGCGGCTGGGCAGCCTGTCGTGGTTCATGCGTTGCCTGGTCGAGCCCATCGCCCGTCGCGCCAATCGCGAGGACGGCTGCAAAGGGCGCTTCTGGGAAGGCCGCTACAAATGTCAGGCCCTCTGCGACGAACGCGCCCTGCTGGCGGCGATGGCCTATGTCGATCTGAATCCGATCCGGGCCGGGATCACGAAGAAGCTCGACACCTCGATGCACACCAGCGCAGTCGCACGCATCTCGGTCGCGCGGTCGGAACCGGCCACGCTGACCCGGCCGCTGCGGCCGATTGCCGGCCATCTGCGTCCGCAGCTCGCACTGACCACGGCTGATTACCTGCAACTCCTCGACTGGACCGGTCGGAGATTGGCGGCCGGCAAGCGCGGACGGATCGCAAAAGAGGCACCGGCAGTTCTCTCGGTCATCGACCGGGATGCGGGTCGCTGGGTGAACCGCGTCGAGGCGTTCGGCAGCGGCTGGGCGCGCGCCGCCGGCTCGGCGCAGGACCTGACCGCGTTGGCCGAACGTCTCGGTCAGCGTTGGCTGAAGGGGATTCGGCTGGCGGTGAGGCTGGGATGAGTCGCTGCAAGACCCACCGTGGCCCGACAGGGAGATTCGATCGTGGGTGATCGGATGACGTCCTGGTACGCGGAATGGAGCGATTATGGGGACAAGAAGCGCTTCGACGGCATTTCGGAGGGGGGATTGTGGGTGTCCCCGTTCTTTCGTTCTTTGGTGCCGTTCTTTGTTGTTTTTCCTGAGGGGGGATTGTGGGTGTCTCCGTTCTTTCCCTGTTCTTTCGGTTCTTTCTAGGCCCCATTGCCGATTACTTGCGAGAGCTCAGCTTTGACGCCCGGATCTATGTTGTGCCATTTGGTGCTAGGTGCAAGTTGGAGCTCGCAGCCTTGCTCCCGCGCAGCAGCCAGGATTTGCTGGAACCAGCGCGAATATGACCACTCGCGAGGTATGGGTGAATACAAGGAGCGGCGCGAAGGGTCCCAGTGAACCTCCATGGCCTCACGATAGATGTAAGGGAAGGCATGGGTAGACGGAACGACATGGAGCTTGCCGGCTGTGTCGATCTCTAACTCAGCGATCGTGTCTCGTTCCATGGGGCCTAACGCCTTATGTCTTTAAGTTTCCGTAGTCTAAGCGCCGAGAGCCCGGTATGCGCGCCCGATAACGCCTCGGTGTAAACGGCACCGTAACTCATCTGAGTTAAGCCGAGCCGCGAAGCGGCTCCGGCTTGAATGATGAAATGGACTCCCTTCCTCCGAGTCCGCCGCCATGGATGCTGCTCCCGTCGCAATCGATCTTGCAAAGGACGTCTTCGAACTGGCATTCGCCGATGCCCACGGCCGCATCCTTGAGCGCAAGCGCTTGTCCCGAGGAACATTTTCCCGCTGCCTGACTCACCGACCATCGCTGCGGGTGGTCATGGAAGCCTGCGGCAGCGCGCATGACTGGGCACGGGTGTTCCAGGCGCCAAGCGACTTGACGGACGCCTCTGTTGGATTCTCTACCTCGCCGACGAGCGGGAAACGAACAATGCGCCTTGCGCAAGAGGGTCATGCTTCGACCTTGCCTTCTTCGCTGGATCCAATGCGCAAACCGTATCGCTGATAAGGCAATTGGCCTCATCCTCATCCAGTTCCGCCAGCACTCGCTTCACGGCCTCGGCAGGATGTCCTTCAAGAAACCTGAATGCCGACGCCGCAAGATAATCCCGATTCACCTCGAAAGTCAGCCACTTCCGTTTCAGCGCCTCGGCGGCGAAACCGGTGGTGTTCGACCCACCGAAAATGTCCAGAACAATATCGCCCTCGTCGGTCAGCATCTTGATGAAGAATGCAGGGAGGTCGGACGGGAATCTGGCCGGATGGCGCTCGAGCCCGAGCTCCTTGCAGAGACGCAGATAGCTCGAGTTGCTGTCAGTGTTCGGTATGGAAAGAAGGTTGGAGGGGATCGCCCCGCCGTTGTCCTTGGCAAATCCGATGCCGATGTCATGACCCGAGGGGCGTTTTTTCGGCGTATAGAAACTCTCCGGGTCTTCGATCAGCTTTTTCATCCGCTCGGAGTACGGTGCCAGAACCTTCCTGACATCCGCTTTCGGAAATTCGGTTTTGCTGAACCACCACAAAGTATTGACGGAATCCTTCGCCCGAATTTTTCGCTTGTTCACCCATTCGATCGGCGACGGGAGCTTTGCGGGGTTGAACCAGTAGAAATCCTCGGCGAGATGGAACCCGATCTCGTCGCAGAAAGCCAACAATACGCGGAAGTTGTACAACGAACGGGATGGGACGCCCGAACGGTACGCGCCCCCCAGATCGAGCACGAAACTCCCACTTTGCTTGAGGACCCGGAAAACTTCCCGTCCGAAGGGCTTGATCCACTGGACATACTCTGTTTCCTCGACATTGCCATAGGTTTTCTTGCGCAAAAGCGCGAACGGTGGCGATGTCATGACCAGATCAATGCTGTTGTCGGGCAATTCCGCAAGGAGGTCGAGCGAATCTCCGACATAGGCCTGACCGCTGGCAGTGCGATAGAGTGGATGGTGCCGCATGTCAATATTCCCTCAGATCGTTGACCCAGCTTGCCATAAGCTGCCACAACACGCTCGCGGCGAAATAGACTTCCGGGTCAGACTTGCAGATGGCGTCGACTTCGCTCTGGACAAACTTGTCTCTGCCATACCCGAGAACATAACTGGCCCATTTCCTGAGATTGTCATCGGCCCCGACCAGCATCTCCGACGGATCGAATCGGCCCGTTCGCGCAAGTACCCACGACAGGCCATCGCGCTTGGCAGGGTCGCCGTTTTTCAGAAGATCAATCAAGTTAGGGATTTGCGGCTCGGAAATCCGCAGCAGCGCGCGGGCTGCTTCGATCCTGATCTCTAATGGACTCGCGTCGAACGCATCGACAAGCGCGGTCGCCGATTCGGCAGAAGCGAATTGGCCCAGCGCCCACGCCGCTCCCGCACGCAGCTCATCGTCGCGACAAGAGTCTCCAAGCACTTCCATCAACAAATTTTCGCTTCGGCTCTTGGGTATTTCGGATGCGACGATGACCGTTTCAAGCTGCGCCTCGAGGGGAATCTCCATGGCCGTGCTGCGCAACTTGTTCTCGATGAATTCCCATCCGCTCGGCTCGTCATATGCCGCGAGCGCAGCCGCGGCTTCCAGTTGCACGTAAATATCCTCATCGGGATCAGTCATTCTCGTTCGGAGCGCCGGCTTGGCGGTTGCGTAGCCTCGGTACCGCAAAGCTTTTGCGGCCGCGTATCGTTCGCTCAAGTTGACGCTCGCAAGCCTGTCGATGAAATAGTCCTCACTTACCGAGGCGGGGCACTGGAGGTTTGTGCTGACCGGAACAACAGATGCCACGATTCGATTTTCCTCGACGGTTTCGCCCGTCTCGACCTGCGGCAGCAGGGTCATCCTGCCTTGACTGCGGTTCAATTGGATGGCTTGACGTCGCGCCGATGGAATGGAAGACAGAATGACTTTCGCTGGTTCCACTGCCACAACTGAAGATCGCCGGTTTGCAGTGGCACATGTCCACATCACTCTTATTTCGGAACCTTCCTCGACCCCTTTCGGCCGTGTAATTGAAACCTGCTGCGCAGCGAATGCGCGCCGCAGTTCTCTGACACAGATGAAGTGCACCGGCGAAATTTGTTTCAGATCTATCGGGGAATGGTTGTTTTGCTCGAACATCACGATCGAGACAAAGTCGTCGTCGCGCATACCGGCATCCCACGCGCGCTTCGGATCATTGAGAGAATGAGACATCGATATTTCAAGCTTGGTCTTGCCGCGTGATTCAAACCGTAGCCCCGTGTTCAAGCACAGGATGTCGGGTACCCGCACCCGTTTGATCTTGATCTTCTTCCAGATCTTGAAGCCCGTAGAACCGCGCTCGAGTTCTATCGGATTGAACCCCATCGTCTTCAGCCGGTCGATCGTTGAATTCGTGCCGGCGGCTCCGACAGCGAGTTTTCTCAGGAAGCTGTCGTCGCTCTTGAAATTGTTTGCCACTGCGCCACCACCATTGATTTGTGTCGAACGTCTGTTGTGTGCTTGCCAGCCTTCTTGACGCCGACCACGAGCAGACCCCGAGCCGGGGTTTATCGCGCAGGCTGCCACAGGCGGCCCGAAGCGGTCAATCGGGAAAACCCCGCAGGAATCGAATGAATTCTCCGATCTCGCTTGCTGGAAGGGGGCGCCATCATGCCGGGATACACGGCATGGGCATCCCGACATGTCTTGTCGCGGCAAACAGGTCCCGATTGTGCGGCGGAACGAGGACACGGGCGCGATCGGCGACGCTGTCGATCAATGATGCAGAACGCGCGATGCGGCGGGTCGAACTCCACTCTACCGGCGAGCAGGTCGAGTCGGCCCTCCGCTCACCGCCGCCGCACCGGAATCCCGCTCGCCGGAAACCGCGCGACGTCCTCGCCGCCTTCGCGGATCGGGACGCCGTGTTCGGGGGCCCAGGCGATCGCGGTGATGACTTCCCAGGTGGCGGGCAGGTGTTCGGCCTCGCGGAATGATTCATAAGCGTTCGCGGCGGCGGCGAATCTCGCCTTGCCGGTCAGCGTATGGCGGCGATCGCGCAGTGCGTTGGTCGCGCCGATCGCGCGCAGTTCGCGCATCAGCGCGGGGAGATCGTCGTAGCGGGTGACGAGGTCGTCGCGATCGAGCACCGGGTTGCGGAAGCCGGCGCCGATCAGGGCATCGCCGAACTGCGCGATCGAGGCGAACGGGCTGACGTGCGGCACGGCGTCGGCTGCGGCGAAAGCGGTGCGCAGTTCGTAGAGGGTGTCGGGGCCGAAGGTGGAAGCGACCAGCATGCCGTTCGGTTTGAGCACGCGCCGAAAACCGGCGAAGGCCGCGGGCAGGTCCTCGACCCACTGCAGGCAGAGATTGGAAAACAGCAGATCGACGCCGTGATCGACGAGCGGCAGCGCGCGTGCGTCGGCGCAGATGCGCGCGGGCGTGCGCGCGCCGAGGCCGACGCGGGCGAGCGTGCGCGCGATGCCGCCGGCGTCGGCCTGTCGCTGCAGCATCGGCAGGGCGAGATCGAGCGCGAGCACGCGCGCCTTCGGCCAGCGCTGCTGCATCGCGCGCGCGGCGCTGCCGGGGCCGCAGCCCAGATCGACGACGAGGGCCGGTGTCTGCGCGTCGGCGGCGCGGCCTTCGGCGTAGTAGTCGAGCGATTCGAGCAGACGCGCTTCGATCTCGTGCTGCAGCCTGGCTGCATCGGCGTAGCCCGCGGAGGCGCGCGAGAACGCGCGGCGGACGTGGCGGGCGTCGAACAAACTGTTGTCGAACAGATCGCTCATGCCGCAACCCCGCGGCCGTGCTCGCGCAGGAAGGCCTGCAGATGCGCGAGCACGTCGTCGGCATGGGTGAGGAACGGCGCGTGCCCCGCGTGTTCGATCTGCGCGAACGTCGCCGGCACATGACCGTTCTGTTCGATCAGCGCGGCAGCGTCGCGCATCGCGCGCGGATCGACCAGGCGGTCGCGGCGACCGGCGATCCACAGGCTGGGCGCGCGCAGTTGCGACAGCAGCGGACGCTGGTCGACGGTTTCGAGGATGTGCAGGCCGTCGACGAGCACCCGCGCCGCGGGTTCGCCGCGGGCGAACAGTTCGGCGCGCAGTTCGCGGATCTCTTCTTTCGCGTGATCGGAGCCGAAGGCTTCGAGCGCGACGAAACGATCGAGGGTGGCGCGGTAATCCTCGCCGAGGCCGCGGGCGAACTCGCGGAAGATCTCCGGCGACACGCCATAGCGCCAGTCGGCGCCGCGCACGAAACACGGGCTGCTGCACAGCATGATCAGCGCCGGCACGCGCGCGGGATCGCGCACCGCGGCATGCAGCGCGAACATCCCGCCGAGCGACCAGCCGAGCCAGGGCGCAGGCGGCGATCGCGCGGCGATCGCGTCGCAGACCGCGTCGAATTCCAGCGGCGTGGCGTCGTCGCGGCTGCGGCCGTGTCCGGGCAGATCGACCAGATGCAGTGTGTGCGAGTCACGCAGACGATCGGCGAGGGTGTGGAACACGCCGCCGTGCATCGCCCAGCCGTGGATCAGGACCAGCGGCGGGCCGTCGCCGCTGATCGTCAGATGCAGCGCGCCGCTCATGCCGGGATCTGCGTCTCCGCCGATGTGCGCTGCTTCATGCCACCGCCGAGCCCGCGCCGAAGCCCATCTCGACCGCGTCGCGCGCCCAGCACAGGGCGTCGACCAGGGCATCGACTTCGGCCTGGGTGTGCAGCGAGGAGAGCGTGATGCGCATCCGCGAGCGGCCGTCGGGCACGGTCGGCGGACGGATCGCCGGCACCCAGAAGCCCTGCGCTTCGAGCGCGGTGGCGAGCGCGGTGGCGCGTTTTTCATCGCCGCACAGCAGCGGCTGGATCGGGCCGGTAGCCGGCAGCAGCGGCAGGTCGCGGAACATCGCGATCTGGCGGAAATGCGCGACCAGCCCCTGCAGTTTTTCGCGCCGCCAGTGATCGCGACGGGCGAGCTTGACCGCGGCGTGGGTCGCCGCGGCCTGCGCCGGCGGCAATGCGGTGGTGTAGATATACGGACGCGCGGTCTCGGCGAGGTGGCCGATGATCTCCTCGCTGCCCAGCACCACCGCGCCGTAACCGCCGAGCGCCTTGCCGAGGGTCGCGAGCTGGAGCAGGCCGGCCGGATCGAGCCCGGCTTCGGCCACGCTTCCGCGGCCTTCGGGACCGACCACGCCGACGCCGTGGGCGTCGTCGACGTAGATCAGCGCCTGCTGCACCTTGGCGACCAGCGACAGCTCGCGCAGCGGTGCGATGTCGCCGTCCATGCTGAACACGCCGTCGGTGGCGAGCATCGCCGCGCCGTCGGGCACGGTGCGCAACTGGCGCAGCGCGCCTTCGGGGTCGGCATGCGGATAGCGGCGCAACTTGCAGCCGGCGAGCCGCGCGGCGTCGATCAGGCTGGCGTGGTTGAGCCGGTCCTGGACGCAGACATCGTCTTCGCCCAGCAGCGACTGCAGTACCGCGAGATTGGCGAGGAAACCGCTGCCGAACAGCAGCGCGCGCGGCGCGCCGAGCCAGTCGGCCAGTTCCTTTTCCAGCGCGTCGTGCTGGGCGTGATGGCCGCAGACCAGATGCGAGGCGCCGCTGCCGACGCCGTCGCGCGAGGCGCTGGCCTGCAGGGCGTCGATCACCGCGAAGTGCTGGGCGAGACCGAGGTAATCGTTGCCGGCGAAATTGATCAGCCAGCGCCCGTCGACTTCGCAGCGCACGCCGTCGCGGCGCGTGACCGTGCGTCGCTGGCGCACGCGGCCCTGCATCGTGCGTTGCACGCGGGCGGCGAGGATGCGTTCGGTCAGGCGCGGGCGGGTCATGGCGATGCTCGGTCAGGCGGCGCGGGTGCAGGGCCGTTCGGGGCCGTCGGCTTCGAGGAGTTCGGCTTCGATCGGGCTTTTCTCGACGATGTCGGCATGCACGGTGTCGGCGGTGGCCACCACCGGCATCGGCCGCAGGCCGAGGCGCGCGAACAGGGCCAGATCGCGCTCGGTGTCGGGGTTGCCGGTGGTCAGCAGTTTTTCGCCGTAGAAGATCGAATTGGCGCCGGCGAGGAAGCACAGCGCCTGCAGCTCGTCGCTCATGCTCTCGCGCCCGGCGGACAGCCGCACCATCGACTTGGGCATCAGGATGCGCGCAATCGCGATCGTGCGCACGAATTCGAACGGGTCCAGCTCGGTCGTGCCGTGCAGCGGCGTGCCGGCGACCTGGACCAGACGGTTGATCGGCACCGAATCCGGATGCGCCGGCAGATTGGCGAGGGTCTGCAGCAGGCCGGCGCGCTGCGAACGCGACTCGCCCATGCCGACGATGCCGCCGCAGCAGGTCTTCATGCCGGCGTCGCGGACGTGGGCGAGGGTGTCGAGGCGATCCTGGTATTCGCGGGTCTGGATGATCTCGCCGTAGAACTCCGGCGCGGTGTCGAGATTGTGGTTGTAGTAGTCGAGACCGGCGGCCTTCAGCGCGGTCGCCTGCTCGCCGCTGAGCATGCCGAGAGTGGCGCAGGTTTCCAGACCCAGGGCCTTCACCTCGCGGATCATCTCGGCGACCTTCGGAATGTCGCGATCCTTCGGCGAGCGCCAGGCCGCGCCCATGCAGAAGCGCGAGGCGCCGGCGGCCTTGGCCTGGCGGGCCTTCTCCAGCACCGCGTCGGTGCTCATCAATTTGGTCGCGTCCACCCCGGTGTGATACCGCTGGGCCTGCGGGCAATAGGCGCAGTCCTCGGGGCAGCCACCGGTCTTCACCGACAGCAGGGTGCTGACCTGGACCTCGGCCGGGTCGAAATGCGCCCGGTGCACCTCGGCCGCGCGCTGCAGCAGGACCGGAAACGGCAGGTCGAACAGGGCTTCCACCTCCGCGCGGCTCCAGTCGTGACGCAATGGGCTGGGGCTGACAACCGACATGGAGGTTTCCTGACAGACGCGGCGGAGCGGGACGGGCAGTCTGGAAAGCATGTCCAGCCCTGTCAACCACTGTCCGCGGCCGACCAGACTGCCCGTTCCCGCGACCACCGCCGGAGCGGGGTCGCGGGCGGGCGCACTGCCGACGGAGGGGGCGCCAGCGGTGCCGAATCCGGCCTTATTTGCCGGCCGGAGGCTCCCAGCCCCTGGCACGGGCGAGGGTGTTGGCGATCGAAGCTGCCGCTTCGGTCGACATTTCCTCGATGCCCTTGCCGGCGCCGAGGACGCCGCCCCAGGCCCACAGCTTGTCGAACGGAGCGGTCAGCAGGGTCTGGCCGCCGGCCGCGTCCCGGACCGTCACCTCGCCCTCCAGACTGGCGGCGCCGAGGCCGATCAGGATCGCGCGTGCGACCCGGCTGCCGGGCTTGTACTTGGTGATCCGCCCGGTGACCAGGCATTCGCCTTCCAGACCACGCGCCGCGCTTTCGCTTTCCACCGATTCGAAGATCGGACCGTAATCGCTGCGCAGGCGCGACTGCACGTCGCCGGCGAATCGCTCGCCGACCGAGACCGCGACCTTGCCGCCGGAGGGCACCGAGAACGGCGCGACCGTGATGTGCCGGCAATCGGACAGCGTTTTCTGCGCGGTGTCGGCCCCGGCCAGCGGGCGCGCCCTGGTGGAACTGTTGGTGACGCAACCGGACAGACCGGCGATGGCGATGATCATCGCGGCCCCTGCGGCCGCGCGTCGTGCGTTGGAATTCATTGCGTGAAATCCCCTGATGGATTGCGTGGAATGACGATGTGCAGTCTGGTCGGGCAACGCGCCGCCGATGAGTGGCCCGCGCTTCCCCAGCCCGATCCAGCGGCGGAGCATAGACGATCCTCGCCGGTGCGGGTCCATGGCGCGGAGAACCCGCGATGACGGCGACCACGCGATGCTTCGTCGGACTGGGGCGGCTGCTCTGGCCGGCATCCTGTCTGGTCTGCCGCGAGCCGGCCGAGCCCGGCGGTCGCGATCTGTGCCCGGCGTGCACCGACGCCCTGCCCTGGAATCGCAGTGCCTGCGCTGCCTGCGGGCTGCCGCTGCCGGTCCCCGCCGCGGCCTGCGGCGCCTGTCTGCGCCGGCCGCCGCCGCTGTCCGCGACCCGGGCGGTGTTCCGCTATGCCGCACCACTGGACCGGCTGCTGCCGCGGCTGAAATTCCACGGCGATCTGGCCGCGGGCCGGCTCTGCGCCGGGTTGATGGCCGAAGCCCTGGCCGGACCCCTGGCCGACGGGCCGCGACCGCAGGCACTGATCCCCCTGCCCCTGCACCGGGACCGGCTGCGCGCCCGGGGGTTCGATCAGGCGCTGGAGCTGGCCCGGCCGCTGGGCCGTGCCCTGGCCCTGCCGGTCACCGACGACCTGCTGCGGCGGGTGCGCGACACCGCTCCGCAGTCGCGCCTGGACGCCCCCGCGCGGCGGCGCAATCTGCGCGGCGCGTTCGCGCTGGCGCCGGGCGCGACGCCGCCGGCGCACGTGGTGCTGATCGATGATGTCATGACCACCGGCGCCACCCTGCACGCGGCCGCGGACGCGCTGCTGCGCGCCGGCGCGCTGCGGGTGGATGCCTGGGTGTGCGCGCGGGTGAAATGACGATGGCCGACGCGCCTCGCGTTCACCACTCGAACAACTTGAAGTAGATCGGCGAGGTGCCGCGCTCCTCGTCGACACGGCCGTCGGCGTTGCGGTCGTAGAGGTAGTAGGTCGGGCCGCGCCGCGGCTGCACCTTGAGCACGCGCAGTTGACCGGCGACGCGGTACTCGGTGACCACGTCGCCGTTGTCCATCGTGCGGACGGCGGCGACCGCTTCGGGCGGGATGTCGGCGGGGGTGTCGGCGGCGTTCTGTCCACCGGTGGTGGCGCAGGCGGCGAGGCTCAACAGCAGGGGCACCAGCAGCAGGGATGCGGAGGACGACGGGAGGATGCGCATGACGAGCTCCTGCAGCGGGGGAATTCCGATCATACGCCCGCGGCGCGCCACGATCCGTGGCCGCGGTGGCGGTTCGATCCGGCCGGCGTAGAATCGGCGGATGACACGCCTGGTCCTGATCGACGGTTCCTCCTATCTTTTCCGCGCCTTCCACGCGCTGCCGCCGCTGAGCAACGCCCGGGGCGAGCCGACCGGGGCGCTGTTCGGCGTGGTCAACATGCTGCGCGCGCACCTGAAGGAAAAGCCCGACCACCTCGCCTTCGTGGTCGACGCCTCCGGCCCGACTTTCCGCGACGCGCTCGATCCGCAATACAAGGCCAACCGGCCGCCGATGCCCGACGATCTGCGCGCGCAGGTCGAGCCGATGCTGGAGATCGTGCAGGCGCTCGGCATCCCGATCCTGCGCGTGCCCGGGGTGGAAGCCGACGACGTGATCGGCACCCTCGCCTTGCAGGCCGCGGAAGCGGGCATCGACGTCACCATCTCCACCGGGGACAAGGATTTCGCGCAGCTCGTGCGCCGGCTGGACAACGGCGCCGGCGTCGCACTGGTCAACACCATGACCGGCAGCCGCCTCGACAGCGACGCCGCGGTGATCGAGAAATTCGGCGTGCGCGCCGATCAGGTGATCGATCTGCTGTCGCTGATGGGCGACAGCGTGGACAACATCCCCGGCGTGGAGAAGTGCGGGCCGAAGACCGCGGCCAAATGGCTCAACGAATACGGCACCCTGGAGGCGGTGATCGCGAATGCCGACGCGATCAAGGGCAAGATCGGCGAGAACCTGCGCGCGGCGCTGCCGCGGCTGCCGCTCAACCGGCAACTGGCGACGATCAAGACCGATGTCGCACTGGACCAGGGCCCGAAGGATCTGGCTCTGCGCGAGCGTCATGTCGAGGACCTGCGCCGGTTGTACGCCCGCTACGGCTTCAACCAGGCGCTGAAGGAACTGGGCGGCGGCGATGCGGCCGGCGAAACCGCCGCCGACCGCGCCGGCCTGCGCAACACCGCCGCCGGCTACGCGCGCGCCGCGACCGCAGTCGACGACGACGCGCCCGATCCCGCATTGGCCACGCCGGGCGAATACGAGACCGTGACCACCCGGGCACAGTTGGACGGATGGATCGCGCGACTGAAACAGGCCGACGAATTCGCCTTCGACACCGAAACCGACGATCTCGACCCGATGCGCGCGAACCTGGTCGGTCTGAGCTTCTCGACCGCACCGGGCAACGGCTGCTACATCCCGGTCGGCCACACCTATCCCGGCGCCCCGGCGCAGCTCGATCGCGATGCGGTGCTCCACGCGCTGCGGCCGCTGCTCGAAAGCGCGAAACACCGCAAGCTCGGCCAGCACGGCAAGTACGACATCCACATCCTGCGCCGGCACGGTGTCGAGGTCGACGGTTACGCCGACGACACCATGCTCGAGAGTTTCGTCTGGAACTCCAGCGCCAGCCGCCACGACATGGATTCGCTGGCGAAGCGTTATCTCGGCTACGACACGATCAAGTTCGAGGACGTGGCCGGCAAGGGCGCGAAGCAGATCCCGTTCTCGGAAGTCGCGATCGACGACGCCGCCCGCTACGCCGCCGAGGACGCCGACATCACCCTGCGCCTGCATCGCACGCTCTCGGCGAAACTCGCCGGCGAACCGGCACTGCAGAAGGTCTATCGCGAGATCGAGATCCCGCTGGTACCGGTGCTGGCGCGGATGGAAGCCAACGGCGTGCTGATCGACGCCGACGAACTGCGCCGGCAGAGCGCCGATCTGTCGCGGCGGATGCTGGCCGCGCAGCAGAAGGCAACCGAACTGGCCGGCCGCAGCTTCAATCTGGATTCGCCCAAACAGTTGCAGGCGCTGCTGTTCGACGAACTGAAGCTGCCGGCACTGGTCAAGACGCCGACCGGACAGCCCTCGACGAACGAAGAAGCGCTGGAGGCGATCGCCGACCAGCATGAACTGCCGCGGATCATTCTCGAATACCGCGGTCTGGCGAAGCTGCGCAGCACCTACACCGACAAGCTCGCGGAGATGGTGAACCCCGAGACCGGTCGCGTGCACACCAGCTACCACCAGGCCGGCGCCGCGACCGGGCGCCTGGCTTCCAGCGACCCGAATCTGCAGAACATCCCGATCCGCACCGACGACGGCCGCCGCATCCGCAAGGCCTTCATCGCGCCGCCGGGCCGCAGACTGATCGCCTGCGACTACTCGCAGATCGAGCTGCGGATCATGGCCCATCTGTCCGAGGACGCGGGCCTGCTACGCGCCTTCGCCGCCGGCGCCGACATCCATCGCGCCACCGCGGCGGAAGTGTTCGGCAAGCCGCTGGACGAGGTGAGCGGCAACGAGCGCCGTGCCGCCAAGGCGATCAACTTCGGCCTGATGTACGGCATGAGCGCGTTCGGGCTGGCGAAACAGCTCGGCATCGGCCGCGGCGAGGCCCAGGACTACATCGCGCTGTACTTCGACCGCTACCCCGGCGTACGCGCGTTCATGGAACGCACCCGCAAGGAAGCGCACGAGCGCGGCTACGTCGAAACCGTGTTCGGCCGCCGCCTGTATCTGGACAACATCAACGCCCGCAACCAGGGCCTGCGCGCCGGCGCCGAACGCGCCGCGATCAACGCGCCGATGCAGGGCACCGCTGCCGACATCATCAAGCGCGCGATGATCGAGATCGACCGCTGGATCGCGAAACACGCCGGCGAAGCGAAGATGCTGCTGCAGGTGCACGACGAACTGGTGTTCGAATGCGATGCCGACTTCGTCGACACCCTGATCCCGCAGGTCACGCAGCGGATGGCCGCGGCGGCGGAACTGCGGGTGCCGTTGGTGATCGATTCGGGGGTGGGGATCAACTGGGATGAAGCGCACTGAGGCACACCGTCGCGCTTCGGGGTCGGCGCGCGCGGCGACGCGTTCGTCGTCGTCGTGACTTGGAACCCGGCGGGCGCGGGATGAAGCGCACCGAGGCAAACCGTCGCGCTTCGGGGTCGGAGCGCGTGGCGACGCGTTCGTCGTCGTCGGTCCCTGGACTCGACTGGCGCGGCGCGCCCTGTTACTTTCGACAGGGTGCCCACCTGTCTGTTTTGACAGGTTTTTCATGGGTGATTTCGCGAAGCTGAACGCAAGTTGCACGGGGCGTGAATCCGTCCTGAATCCGGCCCGCGACATATCGGAATCTTTACGAACCTTCGGCGGCGATCGTGGTCCACTATCTCGCGACAGATGCAACGTCTGTCGCAGTCGCCCACTCCCCTGGGGCGACCCCGGAACGAACGACTCTCCCCAAGTCCCGTTCCAAGCCCCGCCGGTTCCCCCACCTGCGGGGCTTTTTATTGCCCGGCGTTCGCCCTCGTGTTCCCGACGCCCGAACGAGCCGCCCTCTGCGGGCGACGGCCTTGCGGGTCGATCGGCGCGCGTTCAACGCGCCGCCGCACGCAGTTCGACCGACGAGAGCACGCGGTCCCGATCGCGATCCAGCGGCTCGAAGAATGACCGGCCCATCTCGCGCGAGAACGCGGCGAAATCGATACTCCCGTCGCGATCGAAACGCAGGTCCGGGCGTCCGCGCCTGCGGTCGAAAATGGGATCCTCGGCGTTGTCGACTGTGATCTGCTTCATCGCGAAGCCGCGCAATTCCGACCGCGTGATCCGCTGATCGCCGTTGCCGTCGATCTGATCGAACCGCCGCCGCACCGCCGCATCGAACTCGCTGCGGCTGATCGTACCGTCGCCATCGGCATCGATCGCTGTCGGCGCCGGGCGGGACGCGGCCAGCGCCGGCGTCGCCGATGCCGGCCAGACCGCGCCGGCCAGTGCCAGTGCCAGTGCCAGTGGAAGCAGGCTGCATGCCGTTTTCTTCATTGTCCGTCTCCTGTTCGCGGCAGGGCTTCGTCGTCGATGGCCGCGTCCGTGTGCGTGGATGTTCGACTGCGGCCGCCGACGACCTGGCGCGCATGCCTTCGCGCTCAGCGTCCGCTCATTCCCGCGACAGCGCCTCGACCGGGTCCATCCGCGCGGCGTTGCGGGCCGGCAGATACCCGAACAGCACGCCGACCGCGGTCGAACACGCGAACGCGGCGAGGACGGAGTTGAGCGAGACGACCATCTTGAAACCGCCGCTGATGCTGTTGAAGATCGCGGCCCCCAGCACCGCCAGCAGCACGCCGAGCGTGCCGCCGACGAGGCAGATGACCACCGCCTCGATGAGGAACTGGCGGAGGATGTCGCCCTGGCGCGCGCCGACCGCCATCCGCACGCCGATCTCGCGGGTACGCTCGGTCACCGAGACCAGCATGATGTTCATCACGCCGATGCCGCCGACCAGCAGCGAGATCAGCGCGATCGACGAGATCAGGGTGGTCATGACGCCGGTGGTGCGATCGATGGTTTCGCGGATGTCCTCGACGTTGCTGGTGAAGAAGTCCTTGCGCCCGTGGCGCAGGGTCATCAACCGGACAATCGCGTCCTCGGCCGCGTCCATCGGCACGTCGTCGCGGACGCGCACGGTGATGCCGGAAAGATGACTCTGCCCCTGCAGCCGGACCATTGCCGTGGTGTAGGGCACCCACACGTTGAGATTGCCGCCGGCGCCGAAGCGACCGTTGTTCTCTTCGGTCGCGCCGATCACCCGCGAGGGGACATTGTCGATCAGCAGAATGCCGCCGACCGGGTCGCGGCCATCGCCGAAGAACCGCTCGCGGGTGTTGTGATCGATCACCACCACCTGTTCCATGGCGCGTACCGCGGCGGCGTCGAAGAACCGTCCCGCCGCCAGCTCGACGCCCCTGACCCTGAAGTAGTCGGCACCGACACCGCTGACCTGGGCCTGGGCGTCGGCATTGCCGTGACGCAGGGTGGCGTTGCTGGAGACGCTGGGGGTGACGCTGTCGACGTAGGACAACTGCGACAGGGCGTCGGCGTCGGCAGCGGACAGCGTCCGCACCCTGCCGGAGCGGCTGTCGCCGAAGTCCTCGCCGGGATACAGATCGATCGTATTGGTGCCGAGCGAACCGATGCCTTCGAGGATGCTCTGCTTGGCGCCTCCGGCCAGGGCGACGACCGAGGTCACCGAGGCGATGCCGATGATGATGCCGAGCATGGTCAGGAAACTGCGCATCCGATGCGCGAGCATCGCCGCGATCGCCATGCGGAAGGCTTCCGAGAAACGATCGCGCGCGCCGGTACCGGTCGCGATGCGCGGCGCGGGTTGCGGCGCGGCAGTCGCCGCTGGAGGCGACTGCCCCGGTCCGGGTCCGACGTCGCTCCTGCGCCGATCGGCGACGACTCTGCCGTCGCGGATCTCCACCACCCGCCGCGTGTGCGCCGCCACTTCCGGTTCGTGGGTGATGACGATGACCGTGTGCCCTTGTGCATTCAGCTCCGTCAGCAGCGCCATCAACTCCTCGCCCGAGCGCGTATCGAGCGCGCCGGTCGGCTCGTCGGCGAGGATGATGGCGCCGCCGTTGACCAGCGCGCGGGCGATGCTGGTGCGCTGCTGCTGGCCACCGGACATCTGCGACGGCCGGTGATGCAGACGTTCGCCCAGCCCCAGGCGCTGCAGCAGCGCTTCCGCGCGAGCGCGCCGGTCGCGCGCGTCCATCCCGGCGTAGATCGCCGGGATCTCGACGTTGCCGACCGCATCGAGATCGGGCAGCAACTGATAGCGCTGGAAAATGAAACCGAAGCGCTGGCGCCGAAGCGCCGCCAGGGCGTCCGAGTCCATCTGCGCGGTGTCCTGGCCGTCGATGCGGTAGCGGCCGGTCGTCGCGCGATCGAGGCAGCCGATGATGTTCATCAGCGTGGATTTGCCGGATCCGGACGGGCCGATGATCGCGATCATCTCGCCGGCTGCGATGTCCAGGTCGACGCCGTCGAGGACGGTCAACGCGTTCTCTCCGCTGCCGTAGGTCCGGCCGATGCCGCGCAGTTCGAGCAGCGCCTGCGCCATCGCTCAGCCGCCCTCGCCCGTGGGGCGCGGCGGGAACGCGGATGCGGCCTGTTCCTCCGGGGCTTCGCCCACGACCACCCGTTCGCCTTCGCGCAGGCCCGACAGCACCTGGGCATCGATCTGGTTCTTCATGCCGATGGTCACCCGACGCGGGGTCGCCCGGCCTTCCGCGTCGAGCACGTTCACGTGGTACCTGCCCTCGCGATCGCGCTCGCCGAGCGCGGCCAGCGGCATCAGCAGCACATCGTCGACCCGGCCCAGCACGATGTTGACCTCGGCGGTCATGCCGATGCGCAGCGTGCCATCGGGGTTCGGAACGTCGAACAGGCCGTTGTAGTAGACGGCTTCATCGCCGCCGCCGGCGCTCGATCCGCTGCGGGCATCGTCCCGGGAGACCGACTCCGGTGCAGGTTCGATGCTGCGCACTTCGCCGGGGAAGCGCCGCTGCGGGTCGCCGAGGATGGTGAAGTAGGCGGCCTGCCCCGGTTCGACGTGGATGACATCGGCTTCGGAGATTTCGGCCTTGATCGTGACCGTGTCCAGCGCCGCGATCTTGACCAGGGTCGGGCTGGACTGCACCGCATTGACAGTCTGCCCTTCCTCCACCAGCACCGCGACCACGATGCCGTCGCTGGGCGCCACCACGCGCGTGTAGCCGAGATTGGCGCGCGCGGTATCCAGCGACGTGCGCGCCTGCTCGATCTGCGCGCCGAGTGCGTCCAACTGCGCCTTCGCGCCATCGTAGGCGGCGCGCGCCGCATCGAAGTCCGCGCGCGAGGTGAGTTGGCTTTCGACCATCGCGCGCTGGCGCCGGTAGGCGGACTCGGCCTGCGCCAGCGAAGCGCGCTGGGCGGCCTGCTGCGCCTGCACGTTGCGCAGGGACGCCTCCGCGCTGCGCAACGCATTGCGCTGGTTGGTCGAATCGATTTCGGCGATGATCTGACCAGCAACGGCTCGGTCGCCGGCGATCACCTTGAGCGACTTGATCTGACCCGAGACCTGGGCGCCGACGTTGACCAGCCGCCTGGCTTCCACGGTGCCGGTGGCGATGACGGTGCGCTCGATGTCGCCACGCACGAGCTGCACGGCCAGAAATTTCGGCGACGGCGGCGGCCGCAACGCCCACGACACGGCGGCGGCGATGCCGAGCGCACAGGCGGCGAGCAGCCAGTAACGACGCCTGGAGGCACGCGCGGACCGCGCATCGGACACCTGTTGCATGGGGACTCCCGGTAGAGGACGGGGCACGACTCCACGATCGCGCCGACATGTCGTTTGCTCGCTGCGGATTGTCCGGACAGGTCGCTAGAACTGCCCGCCGAAACCGAACTGCAGTCGTTCGATCTCATCGCCCTCGCGGCTGCGCAGCGGGATGCCGTAACTGATCGAGATCGGCCCCATCGGCGAGCGCCACAGCATCGAGAGTCCGGCCGAGGCGCGCAGCTCCGCGCTGTCGAAGCCGTCGACGCCGTCGAACACATTGCCGGCGTCGAGGAACAGCGCGAATCGTGCCCCGCGCGCGGCGCCGCTGAACCAACCCGGCGCGGACAGTTCGATGCTGCCCATCGTCTTCAGCGAACCGCCGGTGGGGCGACAGTCGTCGTAGACCAGGACGTCCTCGCAGGGACCGAGTGAGTTGTCGCGGAAACCGCGCAGTGACCGGCTGCCGCCGGCGTAGAAGTTCTCGTAGAACGGCAAGCCTTCTGCGACCAGGGCGCGCTCGAGTCTGGCGTTCTCGCCGCAATCCGCATCGTTGTACTCGGCGGCCGCCGCCTTGCGCGGCACCCGCGGCGGGGATCCGTCGAGCAGGCATTCCAGGAACACCGATCCACCGCCGTAGCCGTCGCCGTAACCCAGATGAACGCGGGTGAACAGATTGAGCGGACCGAAGCCGAAGTAACGTCCGTACTCGTAATCGAACTTGTAGAACTGGGCGCTCGAGCCCGGCAGCGCCAATTTGAGGCCGAGTTTGTGGAAGGCGCCCGCGGTCGGCGAGATGAAATCGTTGCGCGTATCCGAAGACCAGTTGGCGGTCATCTGGAAGGTGTCGATCCGATTGTCGCCGAGCCCGCCGATGAAGTCGGTCCAGGACTGCGGGTAATAACCTTCGGTCAGATACAGCGTCTGTGTTTCCCAACCGGCGGAGAAGTTGAGCGCGTTCGATTCCGACAACGGCAGGCTGGCGGACATGGTCGCGCTGCCCTGATCGGAGTCGTAGCTGCTTTCGTCGTCGTCGTCCTGACGGGTGCGCGCGCTGTTGAAGGAATAGCCCAGACCGATGCCGCTGTCGCGGAAATAGGGCTCGGTCACCGAGAATCCGAACTGGCGGGTGGTTTCGTTGCGGGCGACATTGAGGCTGAACCCGCGTCCGCTGCCGAGATAATTGCGCTGCGACAACTGCAGGCTCACGGTCAGGCCGCTCTCCTGCTGGAATCCCAGACCGGCCTGGAACTGTCCGGAGCTGGTTTCGGTGACCTTCACCAGCAGATCCACCTTGTCCTGACTGTCGGGGACGCGGACGGATTCGATTTCCACGGAACCGTTCTCGAAGATGCCGAGCCGCTGCAGGCGGACCTTGGAACGATCGATCGCGGCCTGCGAGTACCACGCGCCTTCGAACTGACGCATCTCGCGACGCAGAACTTCGTCCGTGGTGCGTGTATTGCCCTTGAAGGTGATCCGACGCACCTGCACGCGCGGCCCCGGCACGACCTGCAAGCGGATCGCGACGCTGCGCTGCTCGCGGTCCACTTCCGTCAGCGGATTCACTTCGGCGAACGCGTAGCCGACGTTGCCCAGCGCCGCGACGATCGAGTCCGCGGTGAGCTCGAGCAGGGTCCGCGAGAACACCTGGCCTTCGCTGACCAGGACATGGCGGCGGATCTGCGCGTCCGACAGCACCGTATCGCCGACAATCTGGATCCCGGCGTAGCGGTAGACCTGACCCTCGCTGATCGAGGCGGTGATGTAGACATCGCGCCTGTCCGGCCCGAGCGCGACCTGGGTGTTGTCGACGCTGAAATCGACGTAGCCGCGGTCGAGATAGAATTCGTTGAGCTTTTCCAGATCGCCGGCGAGTTTTTCCCGCGAATACTGGTCGTTGCGCCGATACCAACTGAGCCAGTCGGTTTCCGACGACTCCCAGTTGTCGCGCAGCTCGCGCTCCTCGAAGACCTCGTTTCCGACCAGGTTGATATGGCGGATCCTGGCGGCCTTGCCTTCGTCGATGACGATCTCGATGTCGACCCTGTTGCGATCGAGGCGGGTGATGTCCGGCGTGATCTCGATGCTGTACTTGCCGCGGTTGTTGTAGGCTCGATTCAATTCCAGCGTGACCCGATCCAGGGCGAGACGGTCGTAGGTTTCGCCTTCCGCGATCCCGATGTCCTTGAGGTTCTTCATCAGGTCTTCGGTACTGATGTCCTTGTTTCCCGACAGCTTGATGCTGTTGATCGCCGGTCGCTCGGTCACGCCGACGACCAGAATTCCGCTGTCGCCATCCGTGCCTTCGCGGTCGAAGCGGATGTCCTCGAAGAAACCGGTCTTGTAAAGCGCGCGCATGGCCTCGGCGATGCGTGCGGAATCGACCTTGTCGCCGCGTTCGATCGGCAGGTAGGTGAACACGGTGCCGGGACTGATCCGCTGCAGGCCGTCGATCCGGATGTCGGAGACCGCGAAATCGCTCTCCGCGGGCGCGGTCGGCACCGGCGCCGATTGCGCCCATGCCACGGTCGGCATCGGCGTCGCCAGCGCCGCAGCCACGGCGAGCAGCAGCGGGCGGCAACGTTTGCGGGTTGCCGTCCTCACGGGCGCAACCCCGAGTCTGAGAACACCGGCCAACCGCAGCCGTCAGCGTGGAACAGATCGATCAGTGCGAGATAGCCGCGGCCGCGGGTCTCGATCTCGCGGTCGCGGAGCATGTGCAGCGCACAGGTGGCTTCGAGGATCGATCGCACATCGTCATCGATGAAGCAGCGTCCGTATCGCGCTTCCGCCGAGGCGAGCGCGGCGCGGACCGGGATCAGTTCGGCCTGCGCGGCGGACAGCGCCGCCAGCGCCAGTTCGACCTCATGCAGCGCCTGGTCCTGGCGTTGCTCGCGGGCGAGCGCCGCCATGCGCGCGGTGCCGTCGGCGGCGGCCCTGGCCACGGCGGCATCCATCGCCAGCAGATCCGGGCGCCGCTGGCGCAGCGTTTCCGGGCACCCGATCGCCGGACTTTCCGCAGACGCCCCCGGCAGCCTGCGATCGCGGATGCGCGCGACCATCGTCTCCAGCGGCAGCGCGGTCTGATGCGCCAACGTCACCGCCGCGATGTCCCACTGCAGACGCAGACGGATTCGGTGCGCGTGCAGGTCCGCGAGCGGAGAGGGCCGAAGGCCGGCGTCGGAGCCGCCGCCGGCTTCGGCCTCGCCGCGCGGCGCCGCGCCGCGCAGCGCCGTGGCGCCAGCGAGGATCGCATCGTCGGTGCAAGCGATGCGATCGCGAAGCGACAGCGCCTGGAAATAGAGTCTGGCGGTGGTCGCGATCTGGCGCAGCCGCACCGCATAGAAATCGTAGAGACCCGCTTCTTCGCCGAAAGGGTCGGCGGGCTTGCCGTCCGTCTCTCCGCGTTCGGCGATCTGCTGCAGCCGCAGGCTGGCGGCGCTGGTTTCGTAACCCTGCCGCAGGGTGTCCACGATGAGGTCGTCGAGCAGCGGATCGCGAAAGCGGCGCCACCAGGTCGCGAGCGCGGCTTCATCGGGTGCACCCGCGACGGCGGCATGGAAGAAACGCGGCGAGGGCATGGCTGACGCGCGCTCCTGCCGGGCGCCGGTGGTCGTCGCGGGCGAGGGCATCGACGGCGGACTCACGGGGCGGCCTCGGGCAGAATTTCGGCGCGATCGGCCACGCGCGTGAAGACGCGCTCGATCTCGAGTCCACCTGGCATCGGCATCTCGCGACCGTCGATTCTGGTCTTGACCCGCAACCGCGCACCGTCGGCTTCCAGCAGATAGGCGTGCGCCACCTGAGCGCCGCTGTCGGTGTTGATCTCGATCACCAACCGGCCCGACTCGTAGACCGCCATGGCGCGCACGCCGCCATCGCCCAGCTCGCGCGCGCCACCGCGGAACATCAGGGTCACCGGTTCGGTTTCGACGGCGCCCAACTGCACACCCTCCGGATCGAACACGATGCGCAGATCGCCTTGCAGCGGCATGGCGAAGTCCATCTCCGGACGCAGCATGCCCACCGCGGACATCATCGCCAGAGCATCGGGCATGCCCGCAGGGGCGCCGTCCGGTCCATCGGGGCCCATCCCGCCCGGCCCCATCCCGCCCGGGCCTCCGGGTTCCATCCCACCCGGGCCACCCGGACCCATGCCGCCAGGCCCGCCGGGGCCTCCGGGCGGTCGACCTCCCGGCGGACGCATCTTGGCCATCCGTTGCCGCATCCGCTTCTGCGCCTGACGATCCAGTTTGCGGTTGGCGGCGTGGTCGGGCGTCCACACCCCGGTGTAGGTCGCCGGATCGAGCGTCGGCCCAGCGGCCGTTGCGGTATCGACCTTGCTGCGCGATGCGCAGCCGGACAGCAGCAACAACGCCGCGAGGAGGACAAAGGTCTGCAAACGCATGGGAAGGCTCCGGAGACGCAGATTGCCCGGCCATCGCCAGGCACCCCGCCAGTCTTGCGGCCGCAGCGTCATCCGGGGTCGTCGCCGCGTCGGGAAGTGTCATGTCGGGTAAATTTGCGTAAGTTCCGCACCGCACTTCGCATGTCCGCCGGTCCGGGATGTCAGAATCGCGCCATGGCGATCCTGCTGATTGATGACGATGTCGAGCTGTGCGAGCTGCTGCTGGCCTTCCTGCGGCAGGAAGGCTTCGTCGCCGAGTCGATTCACCGTTTCGACCGCGACGCCTGGGCCGTCATTCGCGAGCGGATCGAGCTCGTGGTCCTCGACGTCGGCCTGCCGGAAACCAACGGCTTCGAGGTCCTGCGCCTGCTGCGCGCCGAGAGCGCGGTTCCGGTGCTGATGCTGACCGCGCGCGGCGACGACGTCGACCGCATCGTCGGTCTCGAGCTGGGCGCCGACGACTATCTGCCCAAACCCTGCAATCCGCGCGAGTTGTCGGCAAGGATTCGCGCGATCCTGCGCCGGGTGGACGCCGGCAGCAATGCGCGCGCGACCGCGCTCGCGGTCAGCGGCGTGAAGCTGGATCCCGCCGCGCGCACCGTCACCCGCGACGGCGATCCGCTGCAACTGACCAGCACCGAGTTCAACGTGCTGGAGCGGCTCATGCGCGATGCCGGACAGATCGTGCACAAGGAGGCGCTGGTACGGGACGCGCTGGGGCGCAGATTGCGGCCGTTCGATCGCGCCGTCGACATGCACATCAGCAGTATCCGTCGCAAGCTCGGCGAAGACCTGGTCCGCACGGTGCGCGGTCTCGGCTATCAGTTCGTGCGCAAGTGAGGCGCGATCATGAAACTCTCCCTGTCGATGTCCTGGCGGATTTTCCTCGGGCTATGGCTCGGCAGCACGCTGCTGATGATCGGCAGTTCGCTGCTGATCGCGGTGATCGCCCAGCGCGAAGTGCCGATCCAGGTGCGCGAACGGGTCCAGATGCTGCTGCAGAGCAGCGCACGATCCGCGCTGATGCTGCATGGCCGGGTCGATCCGGACGAGTTCGCCGCATCGGTGCGCACGCTCGAAAGCGATTACGGCGTGCGCCTGTATTTCGTCGGCGAAGATGGTCGCGAGTTGCTCGGCCGGATGCTGCCCGAACGCATGAAGACGGTCGATGAGAGTCTGAACTCGAACGCGGAGATCATGCAGTTCGACGGCGTACCGCCGATACCGAAACTCGCCTACGGCGAAAGCATGCTCGACTCCAAAGGGCATCGTTTCCGGGTATTGATGGCCGTCGAAGGCCCGCCGATGCCCACCCTCGGCTTCATTCTCGGCAATCTCGTCCTGCCGCTGCTGTTCTCGATCCTGATCGCCGGATTCTTCAGCGCGATCTCGGCGCGCTATCTGGTCAAACCGATCGAACACCTGCGCCTGGCGACACGGCGATTCGCTTCCGGGGACCTCCAGCATCGCGTCGGCGCCGCACTGCAGAGGCGGAACGACGAATTCTCCGCGCTGGCCGGCGACTTCGACCGCATGGCCGATCGCATCGGCGAGCTGATCGGTGCGCAGCGACGGTTGATGCTGGATCTCTCGCACGAACTGCGCTCGCCGCTGGCGCGGCTGCGGGTGGCACTGGAGCTGCAGCGCGGCCCGCAGCCCCGCCCGGAACTGCTGGACCGGATGGAGCGGGACGTCGACCGCATGGACGTGCTGATCGGCGAACTGCTGCTGCTGGCGCGACTGCAGTCGGCCGAGTCGGAACTTCCGCGCGCACCGGTCGACCTCGCCGAGCTGGTCGCGGACATCATCGAGGACGCGCGGCTGGAAATCGACGGACAACGACGCAGCCTGAGTCACGATCCGGCCGCGGCGGCGATCTCCGTCGAGGGCGATCGCGAACTGCTGCGCCGGGCGATCGAGAACGTGGTGCGCAACGCGCTGCAGCACACGCCGGAGGACGCCGACGTGGAAGTGGCGCTGCTCGAAGTCGGTGGACAGGCGGCGATCCGGGTGATCGACGGTGGCGGCGGGTTCGCCGCCGACATGCGCGAGCGGCTGTTCGCGCCGTTCGCCCGCGGCGACGACGTGCGTCAGGGCCCCGGCTACGGTCTGGGGCTGGCGATCGCGCGCGCCGCGGTGCGACGCCACGGCGGCGATATCGGCATCGCCGAGCGGCACGGCCCCGACGGCGCCGTCGTCGGCGCGATCGTCGAGATCCGACTGCCGCTGGCCGCGGTCGCGGCACCTGTCGCGCGACGGACTTCGGCTTAGCAGGCTGTTGAAAACAGCCTGCTGACGCAGCCAAGGATGGCTGCGACGACGAAGCAAGCGCGTAAGCGATTGATTCGTCGGGAGCCAGTCCGGACATGTGCCGGACTGGCGACTTGAAAAACGCGCACAATGCGCGTTTTTCAACAGCCTGTTAGGACAACACCGAACACGTCAGCCTTGCCGCGACTCAGGGATATGCCGCTCGCCAATCGATCGCGCAAGTGATCGATTCGCGGGACCGCGTCCGAATTCACTGCGGATTCGCGATCACCGAACACGCCCAGGAAGGACTTGTCCGGTGTTTCCTTACACCAGCCAATCGCGCGGGGTGAGGTATTCCGACAACCGCGCCTCGTCGCTGCCTGCGTCCGGCGCGTAGCCGTATTCCCAGCGCACCAGCGGCGGCAGGCTCATCAGGATCGATTCGGTGCGCCCGCCGGACTGCAGGCCGAACAGGGTG
>JBIJAD010000007.1:0-28232 GCA_044345955.1 Lysobacteraceae bacterium | reverse complement strand
GCCGCCGGCATAGAACAGATCCGGCTGGACGATGTCGACCGCGCGATGCCGCAGCATCCAGCGCCACTTCGCGGGCGAGTGATCCTGCTCTCCGCCGGCGACCGGAATCTTCAGCGCGTCGGCGACCTGCCGGGTCATCTCGAATTCCTCGAACGGGCAGGGTTCCTCGTAGAACCACACGCCATGACGCTCGAGCATGCGCCCGACTTCGATCCCGGTCGCCGCATCGTAGCTGCCGTTGGCGTCGACGCAGATCGCGATCTCGTCGCCGAGCTTCTGCCGCGCGCGCCTGACCAGGGCCTCGCTGCGACCGGGCGCGGCGTCGGCATTGCGGCTCATGCGTCCGCCGATGCCGAGCTTGCAGGCGCGCGCGCCGGTCGCTTCGATCCGCGGCAGCATGAACTCGTCGATCTCCTGTTCCGGCGTCGTCGTCCGATCGCGGCTGGAGAGGTAGACCGCGACGTCGCTGCGTCTGGCGCCGCCGAGCAGCGTCGCCACCGAACGCCCCGAGGCCAGGCCGATGGCTTCCAGCGCAAGCATGTCCAGATGGCCGATGGCGTTCCAGAAAGGCAGGCTGACGATCTTGTAATTCGCGCGGTGGCAGCGATCGATCAAGGTCTCGATACGGCGAAGATCCTGTCCAAGGAAATACGGCAGCACGCGCCCGGCGAACAGGTCTATATCGTCGAGGAACCGCTTGTTGCTGGGCAACAGTGCGGTCACGCCGCCGCGGATCCGGCCGACGACGATGCACTCGCTGGCGCTGATCCGCCACAGCTCGATCTTCTCCAGGATCAGCGGCGAGGTCGCCATCCCGGTGAAGTCGAAGGTTTCCACCGGCACGTCCGCGAAGCCGAGCGGCGTGCGCGGCACGGCCCCGTTCGCGTCGATGTCCGCTTGCGATCGCGACCCGATCGCGAGCACGGAGCCGGCGGCGCTCGTTGCGAGGAATTCACGGCGGTTCATCGTGGGCTCTCTCTCGGTATGCGGTTGGATACGGCTAGCGCGCGGCTTCGGCCTGTCGAAGCGTTCAGCGCGCGGGGTTCGGGGGCGGCGCGAGGGTGTCGATCGAGAGGTCCTCGCTGTCTTCCACGTCCCTGCGGAACAGTGTGGTCCGCCGGCCCGACGGCGCGATCACGCGCACGTCCTCGAAGATGGCGCCGCGCAGGTGCGCGAGGGTGACGTGAGCGGGTTCGCGTGCGTAGTCGACGCTGTCGGGCAGTTCGCCGATGAGCGCATTGCCGCGCGGTTTGCCGCGAAGGGTGGACAGATCGACCGCATCGTCGCCGACCACGAACTCGACATCGCGCATGCGCAGACCTTCGATCGGCGACAGCGGATGGCCCTGGATGAGAAGGTTGCCGCGTGATTCCAGGCGCAGTCCCTCGAAGCGCAGGTCGCGGATGCGGCCGAGTCTCGACTGCGCATTGCGTCGGTCGATGTCCGCATAGATCGGGTACTCGGTGCTGTGCCGGGTGCGCTTGCCGCCGAAACGGACGTTGCGCACGAGGATGTCCTCGTACAGGCCGCCGTCCTTCATGAAGAATGTGATGCCGAAGCGCGAGTCGCGGATGCTGGTGTCGATCAGGCTGATCCGGCGGATCGGCTGTTCCGAGCCGGTGCCGAGCTTGAACGCGGCGTCGTCGCTGATCAGCAGGCAGTCGCGGATCACGATGTCCTCGATCGGGGCGCGATGGCTCTTGAGCACGACGGCGTCGTCGCCGGTCTCGATGTAGGCGCCGGAGATGACGACGTCGCGACTGTCGACGATCTGGATGCCGTCGGTATTGGGGGACTTGGGGTGGTTTTCGATCCGGATGTCGTGGATGCGGACCAGGCTGGACTCGGTGATGTTGACGCCGTAGGAAGGCGAATTGCGCAGGCTCAGATCGCGGATGCGCACGTCGCGAGCGTTGCGGAACGCGATCCACGGCATCGGTCGCGGCAGGGTGGGGCGGCTGCGGTTGGCTTCCAGGAAGCCCTTGTCCCAGAACGCCGCACCGTTGCCGTCGACGATCCCGGAGCCGGTCAATGCGACGCGCTCGACGCCGTCGGCGACGATCAGGCCGTCGCGCTTGAGTTCGTCCTCGCCGTGGTCGAGCGCGGCGACCGCGTTCATCCGCGGATAGTCGGCGATGTCGGGGCTGCCCTGCAGCAGCGCGCCGCGCGCGATGTGCAGTTCGGTGTTGGAACGGAGCCTGATCTGGCCGCTGATCCAGACGCCTTCCGGGATCACCGCGCGGCCGCCGCCGCGCGCGGCGCAGGCGTCGATCGCGGCCTGGATCGCTGCGGTGTCCTTCTTTTCGTCGTTCGGTTCAGCACCGTAGTCGAGGACGTTGCAATCCTTGGCTTGCGCGACCGCGGCGGCCGACAGCGAGATCAAAAGCGAGATCGCCAAGAGCGGGACTTGCGTAACGGTTTTCATCAGATCATCCCCTTCCGAGCCAAGCGACGGTCATCCCGAGCGCGAGAATGCCCGCGACCAGCAGCCAAGCCGCACCGAAACCGAGCAGATCGACCCGATAGCGCGCGAAGCTGAAGGTCGTGGGCAGTTTCAATAGATCCGGAATCAACAAGCCTTGTTTGACGCCACGACTGACCGAGCCGGAGAGATCGATCTCCGCGGCGCCTTCCACGACCTCGATCTTCTCGTCGTGCAGCCGTGCCTCGTCGCCGACCGGCGTATCCAGCAAAGTGTAGAACTGACGCATGCGTTCGGTCTGCTCCGGCGGTGTCAGCAGACTGACCACGACCATGGTCAGGAAGCCGACCGGCAGATACAGCGCGATCTGGTATTCCAACTCCCAGTCCAGCACGACCCGGGTATGGATCAGCAGACCGATGGTGACGGTGAGGCTGGCGAACATGCCCCAACGGTTGGCGCGCCGCCAGACCACGGCGGCCCAGAACGAAATGCCGAAGGCCGCGGCCGAGGTCCAGAGCAGTTTGAGCCCGGCGACCAGGCTCGGCAGCAGCAGCGCCAGCGAAATGCCGGCGAGCACGACGCAGGCGCTGGAGATGCGCGCGATGCGCATGTGTCGCGCTTCGTCCGCGTCCGGCGCGACGAAGCGCTGATAGATGTTGCGGGTGAACAGCGCGCCGGCGCCGATCGTGAACGCCGAGCAAGTGCTGTTCACCGCGGCGACCATGCAGGCGATCATCAGGCCGACCAGTCCGGCCGGCAGCAGGTTGGTCACGAGTGTGCCGAAGGCCTGCTCCCGATTCTCCAGGTTCGGGAACAGCGCCGCGGCGAGGATGCCGGTCACCGCCCAGGCCAGCGTGAGCAGGCGCTTGATGAAGTTGCCGTAGGTCCAGCCGCTGCGGCTGGCCATTTCGCTGCGCGCCGCGCCGCAGACCGCCATGTGATGCGGTTCGACCACGATCCCGGTCAGAGCGTTCAACACCACCATCGCGATGAAGAACGCCGTGATTTCCTGCGGCGCGATGAAACTCCACATCTCGTCGGGAATCTGCGCCTGCACGCCCGACCAGCCGCCGAGCGCGGAGATCGCGAACGGCAACAGCAGGATCGACAGCACGATGATCAGCGCACCCTGCAGCAGATCGTTGGCCACCGCCGCGAGCAGGCCGCCGGCGATGGCGTAGACGATGAAGGCTGCGGTCATCACCAGCACGGTCGGCAGGAACGGCATCGCACCGCCGCTGATCGCTTCGATGGTCAGGCCGGTGCCTTTCAGAATCAACGCGATGCCGACAATGAAATTGAACAGGCCGAGACAGGTGTAAGCCATCGCCGCGTGCGGGCCGTAGCGCCGTTCGAAGAAATCGCCCATCGTCACGTAGCGCATGCGCCGGTAAATCGGGGCCAGCAGCCAGTAGAACGGGGTCGCGAACAGATACAGCCATTGGTACCAGATGCCGGCGAGGCCGAGTTGATACGCCGCACCGGCGACGGTGACCGGCTGTTCGCTGGAGGTGCCGGTGCCGAGCGCATGGGCGATGGTGTAGAGCTTGCCGAAGCGGCGGCCGCCCATGAAGAAGTCGCTGGTGTCCCGGGTGCGACGCGAGACCGCGAGACCGATCGCGATGGCGACGATGAAGTACAGCGCGATCGTCGCCCAGTCCAACCAATGCAAACCTAGCATGCGAAATCGTCCCCCTGGCCCCAGAGCCGTCGCAGTGTCCACGCCGCAAGTTTCGGATCGCGCGTGCGCGTGAACACGCCTTTGTGGTTGAGCATGACCCGGCGATGATGCTGCGCGGTACGGAAGTCGGCGAAGTTCCAGACGTGGCCGCCGATGACTGCCGGATGACGCGCGATCAGTCGCCAATAGGCGGCGATGAAGCGGGCCTGGTATTCCTCGCTGAACAACTGATCGCCGCTGGCGTGCATGCCGGCGATGGCGTCGGCGCCGAATTCGCTGATCAGCATCGGTTTGCCGTGGCGCCGGGCCAATCGGTCCAGTTCCGCCTCGACCATGGTCACGGCGCGATCCAACTGCGCCGGCGCCTCGTACCAGCCGACGTAACGGTTGAGCATCAGGAAGTCGCAATGGTCGTACAGCGGATCGTCGTCGCCGTGGCGACCGCCGACGTTCGCCGCGGTCAGCAGACGGGAGCCGTCGCGCGAGCGCGCATGCGCGAACAGTTCGCGGTAGTACGCGTCGGACTCCGACATGTACTCGGCTTCGGCCAGATAGCCCGGTTCGTTGGTCAGCGACCATGCGATCACGCTCGGATGCGATCGGTCGCGCGCGATCTGCGCATCGATCATCGCGCAATGGCGCGCCAGCGTGCTCGCGTCGATCCGTCGGAAGTCGAGATTGACCGATGCGACTTCGCTGATGACCAGGAACCCGCGCCGGTCGGCCATGTCGAGGGTCTCCTCGGCGTAGGCGTAGTGCGAGGTCCGGAACGAGTTGGCGCCGACCCAGCGCAGCAGTTCGAAGTCCTTGACCATCAGCGCGGGCAGATGCGCCTTGCCGACGACCGGAAAGTCCTCGTGCATGCCGAAGCCGCGCAGTTGCGTCGGTTCGCCGTTCACTTCGAGCGTGGTGCCGGCCACGCGCACCCGGCGGAAGCCCAGGTCGAGCGTATAGGCGTCGATCTCGTCGTCGCCGTCGTGCAGAGTCGCGACCAGACGGTACAGCGTCGGCGATTGCGGCGACCAGCAGGCCGCATCCTGCAAGCGCAATTCGACCCTGCGCTCCTCGCCTGCGCGCAGCCGGGCCGTGGCACTCGCAACGGGGCGCGCCCGTGGATCCTGCAGTTGCAGGCGCAATTCGAGGTCGCCCGCGGCGGTGGCGTGGATCCAGGCGGCGCCCTCGCGCGTATCCGGATCGAAATCGGTTTCGATCCACAGCGATGTCAACCCGAGCGATGGTTCCGTCACCAGTTGCGGAGACCGATGCAGGCCGAGATAGGGGAAGAAATCGTAACGAACCGGCGGGAAGACCTCGTCGCGGGGTCTGCGCTCCTCGCGATAAGTCTCGACATCGATGCCAGGCAGCGGATGTGCCGGATCGAGCCGGCCGTCGAGCCTGACCACCAGCAGCGCATCCACGCCGGGGACCACACGGCCATCGAGCGCGAACGCCACGGGCAGGAAACTCATTTCGTGTTCGCCCAGCAAAGCGCCGTCCAGCCAGAAGGTCGCGCGCAGATCGGCGGAACCGAAACGCAACGACAGCCGCCTGCCCGCGCAATGGCGCGGAATCGGGACGCGTGCAGTGAGCCAGACCGCGCCCGCGTAATCGCGATAGCCGCGTTCGGCGAGCTGCTCCTGGAGGCTGCCGGGGACCGCGACTTCGGCTTCGGCCTCGAAGCCGTGCGGCCACCCGAGCGCCTCGCCGCGGTCGTCGGGATCGGCGCGGAACGCCCACAGACCGTCGAGCGGCAGCAGATCGCGATGACGGTTGCGTTGCGGTCGCAGCATGGGATCAGGCGGCGTGGCCGGAGAACGCTGCTGGATTCGACCGCGACGGATCGCGCGCAGTGGCGTCCCGTGGCGCGATCGCCCCGCGATGGCGGATCACGATGCCGGCCAGAGCGTGTCCGCGCTGCGCCGCGGCGTCCATCGGCTCGCCCCGGATCAGGCCCGCGAGCAGGCCGGCATTGAAGGCGTCGCCGGCGGCGGTGGTGTCGATCACATCGGTCACCGGCGGTGCAGGCATCCGACGGGTGCCCGCGACGTCGTGCAGCAGGGCACCCAGCGCCCCGAGTTTGATCGCGATGGCGTCCACTCCGAGCGCGCGCAGACGCTGCAGCGTCTGTTCCGGGTCGGTGTCGCCGAACAGTGCGCGCTCGTCGTCGAAGGTCGGCAAGGCAAGATCACAACGCCGCAGGGCTGCGAGCACCGCAGAGCGCGCGGTGTCGGCATCGGGCCAGTGACGCGGTCGGTAGTTGCTGTCGAACGCGATCCGCGCGCCGCCGGCCCGCGCCGCGTCGATCGCGTCGAACAGGAGGCCGCGCCCCTGCTCGCCGAGGATCGACAGCGTGATCGCGGAGAAGTACAGCCATTCGTAGCCGCGCAGGCGCTGCACGCGGGCGGGCCAGCCGGGCAGTGCGCACAGATGGCGCGCGGGGCTGTGCTCGCGCCAGAACTGGAAGCTGCGTTCGCCATGCGCGTCGGTGCGGACCAGATACAGCCCCGGGCTCGCGCCCGCCACGATTTCGACCGTACCGGTGCCGATCCCTTCGCCGGTCCAGGCCGCCAGCATCTGCGCGCTTGCGGCATCGTCGCCCAGCGCGGTGTGATAATCGACGTTCACGCCCTCGCGGGCGAGATACAGCGCGGTGTTCAGGGTATCGCCGCCGAAGCCGAGCAGCGCCGGCGTACCGCCCAGGCCTTCGCCCAGGCAGGCCACCTCGATCATGCACTCGCCGATGCATGCGATCGCGGGCGCGTCGGTCGTCATCGTCCGCGGCCGCTCACCAGTTCCACATCGTGCCGTCGGCGAGACGCGCGACCGGCAGATAGGCGGGATCGTAGGGATACTTCGCCGCCAGCGTTTCGTCGATCTCGACGCCATGTCCGACGACTTCTCCGGGATGCAGATGACCGTCCTCGAAACGATAGGCGTGCGGGAACACGGCATCGGTCTCGGCGCTGTGGCGCATGTATTCCTGGACGCCGAAGTTGGGGACCCAAAGGTCGAAATGCAGGGCGCAGCCCATCGTCACCGGCGAAAGGTCGGTTGCGCCGTGACAGCCGGTACGCACGTGATACAGCGCGGCCAGGTCGGCGATCCGGCGCAGATGGGTGATGCCGCCGGCGTGCAGCACCGTGCAGCGGATGTAGTCGATCAGTTGCTCCTTGATCAACTGGTGGCAGTCGTGGATCGAGTCGAAGACTTCGCCGACCGCGATCGGCGTGACCGTGTGCTGACGGATCAGGCGGAAGGCTTCCTGGTTCTCCGCCGGGGTCGGGTCCTCGATCCAGAACAGCCGGTAGGGTTCGAGCGACTTGCCCAGGCGCGCGGCCTCGATCGGGGTCAGTCGGTGATGCACATCGTGCAGCAGCTCGATCCCGAAGCCGAACCGCTCGCGCAGTTTCTCGAACAGCCTCGGCGCGTAGTCGAGGTATTTCGGCGTATCCCAGAGCGTTTCCTTGGCGGCAGCGCCCTTGTCTGCAGGTTCGTAGAACAGCTTGCCCTTGCCGACGCCGTAGGCTTCCTCCAGCCCCGGCACGCCGCTCTGCGCGCGGATCGCCTTGTAGCCCATCTCGCGATAGCGCGCGACCTCGTCGGCGGTCTCTTCCAGGTCGCGGCCGTTGGCGTGGCCGTAGACCATGACCCCGGTACGCGAGGCGCCGCCGAGCAACTGATACAGCGGCATGCCCGCCATCTTCGCCTTGATGTCCCACAGCGCCATGTCGACTGCGGCGATCGCGGTCATGGTGACGCTGCCCCGGCGCCAATAGACACCGCGATAGAGGTATTGCCAGATGTCCTCGCTGTTGCGCGGGTCGCGGCCGATCAGGCTGGGGATGACGTGTTCCTGCAGATAGGCCGCCACCGCCAGCTCGCGCCCGTTCAGGGTGGCATCGCCGATGCCGCTGACACCGTCGCTGGTCTCGATCTTCAGGGTCACGAAGTTCCGCCCCGGACAGCAGACGATCACCCGTGCCGCGGTGATGCGCGGACCCGTGGCGGCCGCGGGAGGCGGCAGTGCGCTGATGTTTGCGGCGGATTGGGACATCGGGCCTCTCCTCGAACGCGTACGGGGTTCCGGGCACCTCACCGGTGCGGCCACTCGTCAGGCCGGTGTTGACTTGCGACACGACTTGGACGAGTCTTTCGGTCAGACTAACTCGGCAATTTCAGTATGTCCAGAGTGCAGAAATTGGCAATACCAATTCGCGGCCGCCGGCTCTACGAGCAGATCGCCGAGAAATTGTCCAAGGCGATCGACCGGGGCGATTACCCGCCCGGCAAGCGCCTTCCGCCCGAACGCGACCTCGCGATGCAGTTCGAAGTCGGCCGGCCCACCATCCGCGAAGCCCTGATCGCGCTGGAGATCGCCGGTTACGTCGAAGTGCGCACCGGCTCCGGGGTCTATGTGCAGGAGTCCGCGATGCGCCGCACCAAGACGTCGCTGGCGCTGGAGATCGGCCCGTTCGAACTGGTCGAAGCGCGGGTCCTGTTCGAAGGCGAGGCCGCCGCGCTCGCCGCGACCCAGATCACCGATGACGAGCTGGCCGGCCTGTCCGCCGCGCTGGACGCGATGGAGGAAGAGGACCGCCTGAACATCGTCGGGGAGATCGCGGATCGCGAGTTCCATGTCCGGATCGCGCGCGCGACCCGCAACATCGCGATCGTGTACGTGATCGAGTCGCTATGGGACGCGCGCAGCAACTCGCCGATGGTCGCGCGACTGCTGGAGAAGGTGCGCGACGCCGGCGTGCGTCCGCGGATCGAAGAGCATCGCGCCGTCTTCAATGCGTTGCGCGAACGCGACCCCGTCGCTGCGCGCGCGGCGATGCGCGAGCATCTCAACCGCGTGATCCAGGACATGCTGCAGGCGACCGAGGCCGAAGAACTCGAAGCCACGCGCGCCCGGGTGCGCGAGAAACGCGACCGATTCGGACGCGTCGCGCAAACCTGAAACCGCTGGCGCCCGCAGTCGTGGCGCCGCTCCGTTCGTGTCGCCCTTCCAGGAGCCGATCGTGGCTTTGATCCATCCCGACCGACTGTTTCCGACCGATGGCAGCGTACGCGCGATCGCACGACGCCTGTACGCCGAAGTCGCGAATCTGCCGATCGTCAGTCCGCACGGACACACCGATCCGGCGTGGTTCGCCGAGAATACCTCCTTCGGCAACGCCACCGCGCTGTTCCTGCTGCCCGACCACTATGTCTATCGCATGCTCTACAGCCAGGGCGTGCGCCTGGAGGATCTGCATATCGGCCGCGCGCCGGAATCGCTGAGCGAGGATGAGGCGCGTGCGGCCTGGCGGATCTTCGCGTCGAATTACCATGTCTTCCGCGGCACGCCATCGCGGATGTGGCTGGACCATGTCTTCGCCGATGTTTTCGGATTCGAGCGGCGATTGAGCGCGAACTGCGCCGACGAGTACTACGAACGGATCACCGCCGCGCTTGCCACCCCACAATTCCGTCCGCGCGCGCTGTTCGAGCGTTTCAACATCGAAACCCTGTGCACGACCGAGTCGCCGCTGGACGACCTGCGCCATCATGCCGCGATCCGATCCTCGGGGTGGTCCGGACACGTCATCACCGCGTACCGACCCGATCCGGTGGTCGATCCGGACTACGAGGGCTTCGCCGCGAATCTTCGCGCGTTCGCCGAGCTGACCGGCGAAGACACCGCGCAATGGGCCGGCTATCTGCGCGCCCACCGCATACGCCGGGAGTTCTTCAAACGCATGGGTGCGACGTCGACCGATCACGGCCACCCCAGCGCGACGACTGCTGATCTCCCGGCGCAAGAGTGCCAGCGCCTGCTGGACCTGGCGATCGATGGGGCGTGCACCCCCGGGCAGGCCGAGGCGTTCCGCGGCCAGATGCTCACCGAGATGGCGCGCATGAGTCTGGACGACGGGCTGGTGATGCAGATCCATCCGGGCAGTTTTCGCAACCACAACGCGCGCCTGTTCGAACGCTACGGACGCGATCGCGGTGCCGACATTCCGATGCGCACCGATTACGTCCGCGCGCTGAAACCGCTGTTGGATGCGGTCGGCAACGAAGCGGGACTGAGCATCATCCTGTTCACGCTCGATGAATCGACTTATGCGCGCGAGCTCGCGCCGCTGGCCGGTCACTATCCGTGTCTCAAGCTCGGTCCGGCCTGGTGGTTCCACGATTCGCCGGAAGGCATGCGTCGGTTCCGGCGCAACGTGACCGAGACCGCCGGCTTCTGCAACACGGTCGGTTTCAACGACGACACGCGCGCCTTCCTCTCGATCCCGGCACGCCACGACGTGGCACGCCGCGTCGATTGCGGATTGCTCGCGGAACTGGTCGCGGAACATCGTCTCGACGAGGACGAGGCCTTCGATCTGGCGCGCGATCTCGCCTATCGCTACGCGCGCCGCGCCTACCGGCTCGACGACGCGCCATCGGCGATCGCGGCATGAGCGCAGGGAGGCCCGACGCATCTGCCGGCGCAGCGCCGGAGGGACGGTCCGCAGCGGTCGCGGCGACGCGGCGTCCGCGGCTGTGCCAGGCCGCACTGCCGGAATTGTCCGCTGCGGTCCGCGTGCCCGGTTACGATCGCAGCCGTACCTCGCCCGGCGTGGTGCATCTGGGACTCGGCGCGTTTCATCGCGCGCATCAGGCGGTGTATTTCGATGACCTGCTGGCCCGCGGATTCGACGACTATGCGGTGATCGGCGCTTCCCTTCGCAGCGCCGAGGTCGCCGCACAGCTCAATCCGCAGGATGGCCTGTACGGCGTGCTGACGCTCGATGGCGATCGCGATGACGACCGCGACGACGAGCGTGACGACTACCGGGTGATCGGAGCGATCCGCGAAGTGATCGTCGCCTCGGAGAACCCTGCTGCGCTGCTCGCGCGCCTGTGCGCGCCCACCACCCGGATCGTCGGACTCACCGTCACCGAAAAGGGCTATTGCCATCGCCCCGCAGACGGCAGTCTCGACGTGGATCATCCCGACATCGCGCACGATCTGGCGAATCCGCGCGCGCCGCGCAGTACGGTCGGGATGCTGGTGCGTGCGCTGGCCGCCAGATTCACGGCCGGACTGCCGCCGCCGACGGTGCTGTGCTGCGACAATCTGCCGCACAACGGCCGCCTGCTTGCGGCGCTGTGCCGGAGTTTCGCCGAAGCGGCCGGCGACCCCGCGCTCGCGCGGAGGATCGAGGACGAAGCGCGTTTTCCATGCACGATGGTCGACCGGATCGTGCCGGCGACGACCGACGCCGATCGCGCATCGGTGGCGGCGCGTCATGGGGTCGAGGATCGCGGCCTGGTCAAGGCCGAGCCCTTCTCGCAGTGGGTGATCGAGGCCGGCGCCGCTGCGCTGGCGCCGTTGGCCGAGGTCGGTGCGCTGCTGGTCGACGACGTGGCGCCGTTCGAGACCATGAAGTTGAGGATGCTCAACGGCGCGCATTCGACGTTGGCGTATCTGGGTTATCTCGCGGGATGCGAGACGGTCGATGACGCGATGCGACTGCCCGGCATGTCGGAACTCATCGCGCGGCTGCATGCGCGCGACATCGCGCCGAGCCTGCGCGCGCCGCCGGATTTCGATCTGCAGGCCTACGCCGGCGAACTGCGCGCGCGCTTCTCCAATCCGGCGCTGGCCCACCGCACCTGGCAGATCGCGATGGACGGTTCGCAGAAGTTGCCGCAGCGGTTGCTTGGGACAGTCGGGGACAGGCTCTACGCAGGCGCCGATGTCGAGAGGCTGGCGCTGCCCGTCGCGGCCTGGATGCGTTACGTGGGCGGGGTCGACGAGCGCGGCCGGGCGATCGACGTGCGCGATCCGCTGGCGTCGAAGCTCGCGGCGCTCAGCGCAGGCGCAGGCGGGGATGCGGCCGCGACCGTGGATGCCCTGCTCGCGGTGGACGAGGTGTTTTCGCCGGCGCTTGCCGCCGCTGCGCCATGGCGCGATGCGCTGGTGCGCCAGTACGCACGGTTGCGCGAAGTCGGCGCTGCGCGTGCGGTGGCGATCGTGGCGGAGGCGACCCGATGAGCGCGCCGGTGCTGCTGCGCATCCACGCCGACGACGATGTCGCAGTCGCCACCCGTGCGATCTCGGCCGGCGAAGTGGTCGACGGTCTGCGCATCCGCGAAGACATCGCACGCGGCCACAAGGTCGCGCTGCGCGCGATCGCTGCGGGCGTCGGGGTCCGCAAGTTCGCGCATCTCATCGGCGTTGCCAGCCGCACGATCGACGCGGGGGCGCATGTGCATACCCACAATCTGGCGATGCCGGAAGCGCATGTCGAGCACGTGCCGCAGGCGCGTCGACGGGCACCGGTCGACACGATGCCGGTGCCGCGAAGCTTCATGGGCTATCCGCGAGAGGACGGCAGGATCGGTACGCGCAACTACATCGGCATCCTGACCAGCGTCAATTGCTCGGCGACGGTGGCGCGTCAGATCGCGCGCCGGTTCGCGCCTGAAAAACTGCCGGCCACGATCGACGGCGTAGTCGCGCTGACCCACTCAACCGGCTGCGGCATGGCCCATGAAGGCGAGGCCATCGACGTGTTGCGGCGCACGCTCGCCGGCTATGCGCGGCATCCGAATTTCGGCGGCGTGCTGATCGTCGGCCTCGGCTGCGAAGTCAACCAGATCCCCGCGCTGTTCGCGCATGCCGGTCTGCAGCCTGGCCCGCGCCTGCGCACGCTCGGCATCCAGGACAGTGGCGGCACGCTGGCGGCGATCGAGCGCGGCGTCGCCGAAGTCCAGGCGCTGATCGCGATCGCGGCGCAGGACCGGCGCGCGACGACCGCGGCCTCGGCGTTGGCGCTCGGCCTGCAGTGCGGCGCATCCGACGCATGGAGCGCGCTCAGCGCCAATCCCGCGCTCGGCGCCGCGGCCGATCGGTTGATCGAACAGGGTGCGACCGTGCTGCTGTCGGAGACGCCGGAAATCTACGGTGCCGAAGACCTGCTGCTGGAGCGGGCGACCGGCCCGGAGGTGGTCGACGCCCTGCGCGCGCGCCTGCGCTGGTGGGAGGCTTACGCCGAGCGCAACGGGACCGATCTGGACAACAATCCCTCGCCCGGCAATCTCGCCGGCGGGATCACCACGATCCTCGAGAAGTCGCTGGGTGCGGTCGCCAAGAGCGGCAGCGCGGCACTGGTCGATGTGATCGATTACGCCCAGGCGATCCGCAGGCCCGGGCTCGCGTTCATGGATTCGCCCGGTTACGACCCCTGTTCGGCGACGGGTCAGATCGCCAGCGGCTGCAATCTGCTCGCCTTCACCACCGGCCGCGGTGCGGTGTTCGGTGCGGTGCCCACGCCGTCTCTCAAGCTGGCGACCAACACCGAGCTCGCGCAGCGGATGGGCGATGACATCGACATCGATTGCGGCGGTGTGCTGCGCGGTGAAGCGACGGTCGATGCGATGGGGGATGTCATTTTCGAGCGATTGCTGGCGCTGGCCTCCGGGGAGGCAAGCGTCAGCGAGCGACTGGGTTTCGGCGAAGCGGAGTTCGTCCCATGGCGATTGGGAGCGGTGATGTGAGCAGGCAACGAGACACCGGCGACAAGCGCAGGCGCACGATCACGCTGCGGCTGGCGGCATTCGCACTCGTGGTCGCGCTGACCGGAGCGATGGCACAGACGCAGTCGAGCCATCCCGCAGCGTCTGCTCCGGCCGCGAAGCCGGTGCCGAAGCCGATCGCGGTCGACGACGCTGTCGCTCTCGGCGCGCAGATCCGCGGCGCGCTGCGCGACGGCGGCCGCTACGCCGCGATCGTGCTGCTCGACGACAAGGGCCGCGCCCGCGGCGACTACGACAGCGTGCGCGGGCAATGGCTGGAGTACGAGCCGGCGTGGCACACAGGCCAGATCGTCTGGGGCCTGCTGGAAACGTATCGGGTGACCGGCGACGCCGCGCTGCTTGCCGCGGCCCGACGCGGCGGCGCATGGTGGACCGCGCTGGAGCTGCGCGAACCCGCTTCGCTCGCCGGCATGCTCAACGCCGCGCACGGCGGCCGTCTCGGACCGCTGATCAATTTCACCACGCTCTCCGACGGCACCCCGGGATTGTTCGCACTCTCGCGCATCACCGGCGATCCGCGTTATGCCGATGTCGCGACCCGTGCCGGCGAGTGGTCGCTGCGGAATCTCTATCTCGAACGCGAGGCGTTGCTCTACAACATCGTCGATCCGGCGACCGGCGAAGTGTGGAAGGATCGCAGCCCGCACCATCCCGAGGCCCGGCCGGCGACGCTGACCCAGGTCGCGCGGCCGAACGCCGAAGGCTTCCTGTTCCTCGACATGTACAGGCACACGGGCAAGCCGGAACACCGCAAGGCCTTCCTCAATCTGGCCGATGGGCTCGTGCGCCGGCAGTCGTCCTCCGGCTTCTGGATGGACTTCGAGCCGAACGATCCCGGCACCGGCAAGATCCATCCGCGCTTCAACCTCTGGTACGCCGAAGCCCTGATCGAGGCCTACGAGGAGTCGGGAGATCGCCGGTATCTCGACGCCGCCCTGCGTACCGCGCGGGCGACCGTGCGGATGCAGCGCGACGACGGTGCGATCTTCTACGACAACGCGCTGGGCAAGGACGGCGGCCTGCGTACGCGGGAACGATCGTTGACGGGTTCGGCGGTGGCGTTCGCCGGGATACTGTGGCTGCGCCTGCGCGATCATGGTTACGATGAATTCTCGCCGAACATCGAGCGATCGTTGCGCTGGCTGCTGACGAACCGCTATCCGACGGATCATCCCGATCCGAACCTTCGAGGTGGCTTCCTCGAAACCTGGGTGAAGAACGACGAAGCAATGACCCGGGTCCAGGTACGCGACATCGCCACGGCCTTCGCGCTGCGATTCCTGGCCGCTTATCACGATCGTTGCTGCGCGGGCGCGGCGGCAGCGCGCGACGGCGTGGCGCGCCCGCGAGCGAACCCGACCGCGCAGGGTTCCACGGGCGTCGGTGCGGCCGAATTCACGCTCGGCGAGACGCCGGCGGCGGTCGTGCAGACCGCGACGGCGCCGGGCGCGATGGCGCAGGTACCTGGCCATCTGCCGGTGCGCGCGCGGATCGATCTCTCGGGAACCTGGCGTTACATCGTCGATCCATTCGATCTGGGACGGAAAAAACCGCATGCGGTGCGCCGCAACCTGCCCAAGGACCTGGTCGCGCAGCCGGGCGGAGAGTTGATCGAATACGACTGGGATCTGGCACGTACGATGCGCGTGCCTTCGGACTGGAACACCGAGGTGCCCGAGCTGGAGTGGTACGAGGGCGTGGTCTGGTATCGGCGCAAGTTCGATGCTCCGCCCGGCGGCGACCGTCATGTCTTGTATTTCGAGGGTGCCAATTACCGTACCGAAGTGTGGCTCAACGGCGAGAAACTCGGCGCCCACGATGGCGGATTCACGCCGTTCGCTTTCGAGGTCAGCGGCCGTCTGCGCGCGACCGGCAATTCGCTGGTGGTCGCGGTCGACAACGCGCGCAAACCCGATCGTATTCCGGCGATGGACTTCGACTGGTTCAACTACGGCGGAATCACCCGTCCGGTGCATCTGCTCTCGCTGCCGAAGGCCTATGTGCACGATGCGCGGTTCTGGCTCGAAGAGAGCCCTGTCGGACCGAGACTGCAGGCGCGCATCCGGGTCGACGGCGCTGCCCCCGGCAGCGAGGTGCGGATGCGCGCACCCGAGCTGGGCATCGATACCGGCGCGCCGATCGACGATGGCGGCTTTGTCGCGATCGCCACGCCGCTGCCGGCGACGTTGCGCCGCTGGTCGCCGGGCGATCCGAAACTGTACGCGATCTCGGTCCAGATCGACGGCGATCGCATCGAGGAGCGCGTCGGTCTGCGCACGCTTCGGGTCGAAAGAGGCGAATTGCTGTTGAACGGCAAGCCGTTGTATCTGGAGGGCATCAGCATCCACGAAGAGCGATTCGGCGCCGAGGGCGGACGTCCGCGCAACGCCGGAGAGATCGAGGCCCTGCTGCGCGCAGCCAAGGCGCTGGATGCGAATTTCGTACGCCTCGCGCACTATCCGCACAGCGAGACCGCGACCCGGCTGGCCGATGCGATGGGACTGCTGGTATGGAGCGAGATTCCGGTCTACTGGGAGGAGATCGCCTACGCCGATCCGGAGGTCTATACCCTCGCCGAGCGGATGATGGCCGCCAACATCGCCCGTGACTTCAACCGCGCCAGCGTCATCACCTGGAGCGTCGCCAACGAGACGCCGCGCACCGCGGCGCGCCTGGCGTTCCTGACCACCCTGATCCAGTCGGTACGCGCGGACGATCCGACCCGGCCGGTGTCCGCCGCGCTCAACAAGAATCCGGAAGTCGACAGGATGGTCACGGTGAACGACCCGCTCGGTGAGTCGCTCGATCTGATCGCGATCAACACCTATGAGGGCTGGTACGGCAAGCGCACCACCGCGCAGATCGCCGAGGTCGGTTATCGCAGCCTGTACGACAAGCCGCTGCTGTTCAGCGAATTCGGCGCCGACGCCAAACGCGGCTTCGTCGGCGATGCGACGCAGCGCTGGTCGGAAGGCTATCAGGCCGCGCTGTACGAACAGACCCTGCGCGCGATCGAGGCCACTCCGCAGGCGCGCGGCATTTCGCCCTGGATCCTCAAGGACTTCCGCTCGCCCCGGCGCTTCCATGGCACGTACCAGGACTACTGGAACCGCAAGGGCGTGGTCGACGAATTCGGTGAGCGCAAGGCCGCGTTCGAGGTGCTGCGCGCGTTCTATCGACGCAATCCTCGGCCCGCCGCGACGCCGGCGGAGTGACCGACGCCGGGAGATGAGCTTCGATGCCGCCATCGTCGATCGCGTGCTGGCGCTGGTGTCGGCGAAGCCGTCCACCGGTGCGCGCCTGCTCGCGCTCAGCGGCGCGCAGGGCTCCGGCAAGAGCACGCTCGCCGCGCAGGTCGTGGCGACGGCGCGCTCGCGCGGGCAGCGCGCGGAAGCGGTCAGCCTCGATGACTTCTATCTCGATCGGCCCGAGCGCGAGGCCCTCGCGGCCGCGGTGCATCCGTTGCTGCTGACGCGCGGAGTGCCGGGCACCCACGATGTGGCGATGCTGCGCGATGCGCTGGCGGCGGTGCGCGCAGGGCGTCCACCTCGTCTGCCGACGTTCGACAAGGGCAGCGACCGGCGCCTGCACCCCGGCGACTGGCGCCGCGTCGATGCGCCGCTGGATCTTCTCGTGCTGGAGGGATGGTGCGTCGGGGCCTGCGCGCAGCAGCAGGCTGCGCTGGCGACGCCGATCAACGCGCTGGAAGCGCTGGAGGACGCAGACGGTCGCTGGCGCGGTCACGTCAACGATCGTCTGGCGCGCGAATACGCTCCGTTGTGGGACGAATTCGACGCGCTGGCCATGCTGCGCGCGCCGTCGTTCGCGGTCGTGGTCGAATGGCGCGATCAGGCCGAAGCGCCGCTGCGCGCGGCCGCTGCGATCCGCGCGATGTCTCGCTCGCAGATCGCGCGTTTCGTGATGCATTACCAACGCCTGACCGAACACGCGTTGGCCACGCTGCCGGCGCGGGCCGATCTGGTGTTGTCGCTGAATTCCGCGCGCGAGGTGATCGCCAGCGAACTGCGGACCACGGCGGATGCCGTCCGGACCGGGCCGCATCCGCCGCACGAAGACCCGACCGACTGTGGAGCGCCACCATGAATCCGACCCAACCCGTACCGCCTCCCGATTCCGGTGTCGAATCTCAGGAGGGTGCCGGCGCATCCGGCGCGATCGCCGCGAGGATCGGCCTGTTGCTGGGGCCTGCGTTGGCTGCGGCGATGTTGTGGCTCGGGCCGCCGGAAGGCCTGACTGCGCCCGGGTGGCATACGCTCGCGCTGTTGGCGTGGATGGTGGCGTGGTGGGTGACCGAGCCGGTGCCGATCGCGGCGACGTCGCTGCTGCCGATCGTCTGGTTGCCGCTTGGTGGCATCGCCACGGCGGCGGAAGCGACCGCTGCCTACGCCGACCCGATCATCTTCCTGTTCATCGGCGGTTTCATGCTGGCGTTCGCGATCGAACGCTGGCGACTGCACCAGCGCATCGCGCTGGGCACGATCGCCGCGGTCGGTTCCCGTCCGGTGGCGCTGCTCGGCAGCTTCGCGCTGGCCTCGTGCCTGCTGTCGATGTGGATCTCGAACACCGCAACCGCGTTGATGCTGATGCCGACCGCGCTGGGCGTCGCCGCCGCGATCGCTCCGGCCTCGACGCGGGCATCCGAACCTGCCGCGGATACCTCCGGTGTTGCCGCCGGGCTGGTGCTGATGGTGGCCTACGGCGCCTCGATCGGCGGCATCGGTACGCCGATCGGCTCGCCGACCAATCTGGTCGCGATGGGCTACCTCGAAAAACAGGGGCTGAATCTGGGCTTCGCGCAGTGGATGATCATCGCCATGCCGCTGATGCTGGTGATGCTGCTGGCGGCCTGGGCGGTACTGGCGTGGCCGCTGCGCGGCCTGCGCGGCGATGCCGGCGTTGTCGAGACGCTGGCCGCCGAGCGTCGCGCGCTCGGTCCGATCGGAGCGCCGGAGCGCCGCGTCAGCATCGTCTTCCTGATCGTCGCGCTCGCCTGGATGTGCAGTCCGCTGCTGAAGAAGATCGACGGCCTGCAGGGCATCAACGACACCGCCATCGCCATCGCCGGGGTGCTGCTGCTGTTCGTGCTGCCGGCCGGCGATGCGCCGGGCAGTCGCACCCGATTGCTGGACTGGAAAACCGCCGAACGCATCCCCTGGGGCGTCGCGCTGTTGTTCGGCGGCGGTCTCAGCGTGGCCGCGGCGATGGACGCGCACGGGGTCAGCCAGTGGCTGGGCGAAGCGATGTCCGGGGTCGGGGCACTGCATCCGCTGGTCGTGCTGCTGTTGCTGGCGGCGCTGACCGTGTTCGCGTCGGAGTTCATGTCCAACACCGCGACCCTGGCCGCGTTCCTGCCGGTGATCGGCGCGATCTCGCTGGCGACCGGACTGCCGCCGCTGGTGCTGGTGTTCAACGCCGCGATGGCCGCCAGCCTGGCGTTCATGATGCCGGTGGGCACGCCGCCGAACGCGATCGCCTACGGCACCGGGCGGGTGCGGATCCGCCAGATGATCCGCATGGGGTTGTGGTTGAACCTCATCAGCATCGTGTCGATCGCCGCGATCAGCGAGTGGTGGGCGCCCGTGGTGCTGGGGTGAACGCGTCGACGGGCATGAAGGCGCCGGGCGAGGCCGACGGTCGGGTCGCGCAGCGACTGCGCGTGTTGCTGGACGAGAGCGGCATCGCCTATCGCAGGATCGATCATCCGCCGACGCTCACGTCCGAGGATTCGGCGCGCTTGCGCGGCGAGCCGCTGGCGATCGGCGGCAAGGCGCTGCTGCTCAAGGTGGGGGACGAATTCGCGCTGTTCGTGCTCAGCGCCGCGCGCAAGCTCGACAACGCCGCCATCCGTGATGCGCTCGTCGTGCGCAAGGCGCGTTTCGCGACCCGCGAAGAATTGCGGGAGATGACCGGCCTGGTGCCGGGATGTGTGCCGCCGTTCGGCGAGCCGGTGCTGCCGTTCCCGCTCTACGCCGATCCCTCGATCCTCGAACAGCCGCGCATCGCTTTCAATGCCGGGTTGTTGACGCGATCGTTCGTGCTGGATATCGGCGACTGGATCGCGATCGCGCAGCCGCGGACCCTGCGTTTCGCCGCGCCGGAATGAACCGCGCCTGCGCATTCAGCGTGCGCGGGCCTCTGCGTCGGCACGCACTTTCGCCTCGTTGACGATCAGCCCGACCCCCGGGCCATCGGGCACGGCGATGCTGCCGCGATCGGGCAACATGCGGTTCTCGAAATAGTCCCACATTTCGACGAGACGGTTGCGGCCGGGATGCTCCTGCGGCCGATTGGCGCCGGCGCAGTTGGCGAGAAAGTGCAGATGCACGGCATTGAGCAGTGTCGGCCGCGCGTTGTGCACCGCGATCGGCTTGTCGAAGGCTTCTGCCAGCGCCTGCACTTTCTTGCCCTCGGTGACGCCGCCGAGGATGGCCAGATCGAGATTGAGCACATCGGGCCGGCCCTGCAGGATCAGGTCGCGGAACTGCCAGCGGGTGGCGGCGTACTCGCCTTCGGCGACTTCCATGTCGAGGGCATCGGCCACTTCAGCCAGCGATGGCCAGTGATGTTTCGCGACCGGACCCTCGTAGACCTTGACGGCGAAGTCGTCCTGCAGACGTCGACCGATCATGATCGCGCGCGCCGCGCTGTAGCCGTTGTTGGGATCGACGTAGAGACCGATGTCGTCGCCGATGGCGCGCCGCACCTCGCGCACCACCGCCAGGGTCGGGTCGGGGTCGGGGTTGAGGTTTTCCTCGCGGATCGACATCCGCACCTTGACCGTGCCGAAGCCTTCCTCGACCAGCGCCGCCGCGCGCCGTGCGCACTCCAGCGGGGTCATGTACCCGCCGTCGCCCTTGGCGCGCGAGAACGAGCCGTACAGGGTGATGCGGTCGCGGAACCTGCCGCCGAGCAGGGCCCACAGCGGCAGCCCGAGCAGTTTCGCGCGCAGGTCCCACAGGGCGTTGTCGACACCGGAAATCGCCATGCCCAGTACGCCGGCCGGCCCGAGTTCGTCGCCTTCGTTGTACAGCCGCGCCCAGACCCCGTCGGCATCGAATACGTCGCGGCCTTCGATCAGGCTGTCGAGGGTTTCGTTGATGATGCGCGCGGCATGGCGATCGCCCTCGTGCCCGGCCTCGCCCCAGCCCTGGGTGCCGTCGTCGGCGATCACCTGCACGAACACGGCCTTGGGCAGGGCGTAGGCGCGGACTTCGGCGATCTTGATCTGGCCACGATGGGCGGACATCACGGATGCCAACGCGGCAGGTAGAGCCGAACACGCGAATCCCGCGCACAGCGCGCCTGTGGCGGTCAGAAAACGGCGACGGTCAATGCTCATCGCATGGCCCCGACGTCAATGTCGATCGGCAATCATGGCCGCGCGCATCCCGACCTGGGTTGTCCATGGTCATGGTCATGGTGCGCTCGCGTATTTCCATATCGCTTCAGTTTCCGCGCCACGCAGTCTGACGGATGCGGCTCCGCCGTCGTGGATCGCCTCCAGAGTGACTTTGTTCGCCGCGCGCAGTTGCTGCAATTGCGCAAGCGTCACCGGGTAGGACAGGCGCGAGGTATAAGCGGTAAACCCCTGGACCCGCGTGCCCACGCTGGATGCGACGCCCCAGGCGTCCGCTGCGGGCTCGAGTTCGATCGACGCCCCGTCCTCGCCGGTCAGGCGCAACGACGAAAGGCGGTCGAGACGGATCGGGCGGATCGACAGCAGTTCGACGATCAGCGACCGCTCCTCGCCACGCCGGGCCAGCCCGACACCGATACCGATGCCGCCGTGCTTCACACCGTTGTGGTAGCTGCTGCGCACCCATTCCATCTCGACGGCAGGGGGTGTCTGCGCATGCAGCGTCATCGCGAGCGACAACGCCAGCGCTGCGGCTGCAGTACGGACCCGCTGTGACATGCCTCCTCCGACGGTCGTGTTCAAGCCGATTCGGCGACGGCCGCATCGGCATGCGTTGCTCCGTTCTCATCCTCTCGCAATTGACGACGACTCCGGCATCGCCGCTCGCCAGCCGGCCGCCAAACGTTCGCTCAGCCGCCTAACCAGCGGCTCATGCTCGGGCAAGTCGGCAAGATTGACGTTCTCGCCCGGGTCCAGGGCGTGATCGAACAGGACTCGCGCCTTCAGCGCATCGTCGTCGTGTTGGCGCCATTCAGTGTACCGATAACGGGCCGTACGCATCGAACGCCCGGTGGCGCCATTGCGACGGTACTGGCTGAATGCCGCATCCTTCCATGCGCTGTCCGGCGAACGCAGCAAAGGGGCCAGACTTGTGCCCTCCAGTCCTGGGCGCGCGGGCAGATTCGCGAGTTCGAGCAGGGTCGGGTACAGGTCCACCAGTTCGACCAGGGCGTCGATCCGCATTCCCGCACGGGTCATGCCGGGTGCGCGTATCAGCAGCGGCGCGCGCGTCGCCAGTTCGAGCGTGTTGTGCTTCGCCCACAGGCCGTTTTCGCCGAGGAAATAACCATGGTCGCCCCACAGTACGACGATCGTTTCATCGGTCAGCCGCAGTCGATCGAGCTCGTCGAGGACGCGGCCGATCTGCGCGTCGGCGTAACTCACCGCGGCGGCATACCCTCGCAGCAGATCGCGGCGTTGTGATTCGCTGAACGAAAGATCCCCGGGCACACCGGCATAACGCGGAAGTTCGGCACGATGACGTTCGTAGTCCGGCAGGCCCAGAGGAGGGAACGCGTTGGCGACGCCCGGTACCTTCTCGGGCGGGTACAGGTCGAAATACCTGCGGGGCGCGACGAACGGCAAGTGCGGCTTCTTGAAGCCGACCGCAAGGAAGAATGGTCCATTGCGCAAGGCGCCGAGCGCGTCGACGGCGCGCTGCGCGATTTCGCCGTCCGGGAGCGCCGCATCGGCCACCTCGGGCGCCTCCCATGCCGGGCCGCGCGTGCGCGTACGCCCTTCGACTCGCAGGATCGTGCCGCTTGCGGCATCGCGCTCCAGCACGATGTCTTCGCTGCCTTCCGGGTTGGCAGCGATCAACTGCGCCCGCAGCGCCGGATCTCTGTATTCGATGTCTTTCTGCGGCGCCCAGGAAGAAGTATTCCAGGAACGCGGGTCGTCGAGCGGAAGATGATAGACCTTGCCTATCGCCTGAGTGGCGTAACCGTGCGCGGCGAAGTGCTGCGGCAGCGTCACCACATCCGGCTGATGCACGCGGAAATGCGTATCGAGATCGTAGATGCGGGTGGTGTCCGGCCGCTGCCCGGTCATGATCGAAGTGCGGGACGGGCTGCACAGCGCGTATTGGGCATAAGCACGAGCGAAAGTGGCGCCCGACGCGGCCAACTTGTCCATGTGCGGCGCGACGATCTGCGGTTGCCCGTAAGCAGCGCCGACGGGTCGCAGATCGTCCACTGCAATGAACAGGATATTCGGCGGTTTTCCTGCGACAGCAGACCTGGGGGCGCCGAACGCGGCGCCCGCTGCCGTCAGTGCCGATGCGCGAAGGAAGTCTCTGCGCGTGAGCTCCGGGGGGCTTCCTCTCATCGACCTTGCTCCACTCGAACGAGATCAGAACTTGTAGCGCAGGCCGACGGCGTAGCTGGCGCCGAAATCGATGCTGCCGCCCTCGTCGGCCGGAAACGCGCCGCCGGAGGTCGCGTCGCCGCGCCAGACGGTGACGTCCTTCTCGTCGTTGAGATTGGCCGCGTCCAGGTACAACTGCAGGCGGTCGTTGACGTTCCAGCGCAGATTGACGTCCACGCTGAAGAAGTCGGTCAGCACCTGATCGAACACCGGATTGACGTTGATGACGTCCAACTGCTCGTCGCGGTAATTGGCCGAAACGCGAACCGTGAATCGGGCGTTTTCCCAGCCCAGCGACAGATTGGCGATGCGGTCCGCCTGATCCGGCAAGGCCGCCTTGCGGTTGTTGAAGATCGGACCGTAGTCGGCCTCGCTGTCGACCAGGGTCAGATTGCCGGACACGAACAGCCCGCTGAACCAGCCCGGAAGATTGACGAACGCCTGTTCGTAGACCAGTTCGACGCCGCTGACCGTCGCCCGGTCGCCGTTCAGGAACACGTTCGCGACGTCGAATCCGCCGGCGATCGTGCCGTTGCCGACCGGCAGCCCGATCCGGGCGACGTCGGTCCCGACCAGTTGGCCCTGGATGTAGAAGTCGTCGATCCGCTTGTAGAAGAACCCCGCGTACAGGAAGGTCGTCTCGCTCGGATACCAGGCCACCGACAGATCGAACTGATCGGCCGTGAGCGGATCGAGCCGCGGATTGCCGCCGGAGAAGGTCCGGTTGTACACCCCGGCCGCGACTTCGCGGGTGGTGATCAGACGGGTCGCCGACGCTTCGTCGAAGTTGGGCCGCACGATCGCGCTGCTCAACGAACCACGGACCACGACATTGTCGTTGGGTTCCCAGCGGATGTGGACACTGGGCAGCAGATCGGTGTAGCTGTTGCGGACGTCGTCGATCCTGCTCACGCTGTCGATGTTCGAGCCCACCAGCGGGTCGATCGTCTCCAGCGCGAAACCGCTCGTGGCCCAGTCGGTGCTTTCGACGCGTACGCCGCCGAACAGACCGAAGCGTGGGGTCAGGTCGATCGAACCCATCAGATACGCGGAGTCCACGTCCTCGTCGACGGTGTAGTCCTGGTTGGCGCTGTTGCCGTTGGTCGCGGGCAGCAGCACGCCGAGGTTGCGGCGGAACAGATCGTAGGCGTCGGAGCCGTTGGGCTGGAACCCGAAACCCGGAATATTGCTGTCCAGGTTGCGCACCCCCAGGGTGGCCAACGTGGTCCCGGCCGGCGGCGTGCCGGTCCTCTCTTCGCGATCCGCGCTCTTGTCGCGGCGCTGCGCCTTGACGCCGAACTTGAGGAAGCCCTCGCGGCCGTTCCAGGTGAAATCGCGTCGCGCGTCGACATTGGCCTGGAAGATCTCGTCTTCTCGGCTTTCCTCGATGCGCGTCAGTTGGTCGAACGGATAGGACGCAGGGTCGGCCGGGTCCGGGAAGGTCGGGCCGCGTCGGCGCGCGGAGATCGCGATGGCGTCGTCGGTCTGCACGTAGTCGATCCCGATGTTGCGGACCCGGAAGCGGCCGGTCAGTTGTTCCGGGATCTCCAGTCGATTGCGCGAGCCCGCAAGCGAGTAGTCGAAGGTCCAGTTCTCGGTCAGGGTGCGTCCGCCGAAATGCGCCAGCGCCGTGGTTTCCTCGCGTTCGACGAAGGTGATCTGCTTGCGCAGCTCGACATCGGTGCCGCCGACGAAGCTGCCGGTGCCGGGGCCGAGCGCAGTGGCGCGGGTCGGGCCCATCTGCCAGCGATCGACGTAACGTTCGTCGTCGAGTTCGTAGCGGCTGCCGATCAGGCGCAGGAAGAATTCCTGGTTGGGATTCGGCTTCCAGTCGAGATTGGCCGCGAGTCCGTAGCGCGTGCGCTCGCTGCGGTCGACCCGGTTCTCGACCCGCACCGAGCGCAGCACCGAACCGGACTCCGGCGCGTTCTGGTTGGAATCCAGGCCGATGCGCGTATAGCGCGGTACGTCGCGATTGCGCTGGATGTCGCCGGCGAGATCGCGTTGCGAGTAACTGCCGGAGATCGAGATGCCGAACCTGCCGCCGCTCGCGGTATCGAACAGCCGGTTGTAGCTGCCGCTGATCTTCGGGTCGACACCATCGGCGTAATCGGCGCGACCCGCTTCCAAGCGCACGCTGCCGCCGTCCTCGCGGGTGTAGGGATCGATCGCGCGCAGATCGACCGCGCCGCCGATCGCATCCGCGTTCATGTCCGGGGTGAGGGTCTTGGTCACGGTCAGCGTGCCCAGCAGGTCGTTGGGCAACACATCGACGACCGCATCGCGATCCAGATCCGAGGTCGCCAGCACCACCCCGTTGATGGTGACCGGGTTGAACTGCGGGCCGAGGCCGCGGATATTGATCCGGCGGCCCTCGCCGGCATCGCGATCGATGCTCAGGCCGGGCACGCGCTGCAGCGATTCGGCGACGTTCTGGTCGGCGAACTGCCCGGCATCGTCGGCGGTGACGACGTTCGCGATCACGTCGGTCTCGCGCTCTTCGGCACGGGCCGAGAAGATCGCGCCGCGGACACCGACCACCTCGACCGTGTCCAGCTCTTCGGCGTTCTGGCCGGCGGGCGGCGTCTCCTCCGGTGGAGCCTGCCCGCTCTGCTGGGCCCACAACGGCGCGGACTGCAGGGCAGCCCCGATCGCGAGGACGAGCGCAAGGCGACGGGTCGGCCGATACTGATGCATGTGCTGAGCTCCCCTAGAAATTAAAATTGGCATTGCCAATTACGGGTCCAGAGTTCGTGCCTTCCGTAGTGGCTGAAATGCTGCGTGGACATTGGCGAGAGCGATTTATCTGCCTGGTCTTTGTGGATGTCAACAATTGGTCATGGAATTTGTTGAAATTGGCAATACCAATATTCGGCCTGTGTGCACAAAGGCATCATTTCACGGGCAAAAAGCCGGGGTCGTGTCGGCGATGGGGCTGTCCGCTCGGCGCAGGAGGCTGCTGCGATGCAGCACGATTCGGCGCGGAACCGGGGCCGCGACACGGCCGGAGGGAGGCGAGGGCCGATTCGTCCGCGCAGATCGGCCTGCGTTTCCCGCCACGCGGCGGCAGCGCCTTGCTTCGGCGACGACCGCTCCGATCCTTCGACCAGAAGGCTGCGCGCCGGTGCACCCGGCCCCGGCCTGCGAGAAATGGGTCACGGCCACGTCGCTGCCGGTGGATGTGTTTGGCCGAGACCGCGTCGCCCAGGGATTACTGCACTGCGCGCGTCGCCTTCGCGCGCGAAGAAGACGCGGATCTTTCCGCAGTCCACCCGCCGCCGAGCGCCTGGATGAGGCCGACGTGCGCCTCTGCCTGCGCGGTGCGCACGCGCACGTCGTTGCGCTGCGCGGCCAGCGCGGTGCGCTGGGCGTCGATCAGCTCGAAATGACTGATGAAGCCGTTGCGATAACGATGCCGGGACAGTTCGAGCGCGCGGTCGGCGGCTGTCGCGGCCTCCGCGGTCGAAGCGCGCTGTTCGGCCAGGGTTTCGAGCGTGAGCAGCCCGTTCTCGACGTCGCGGAACGCGATCAGCGCCTGTTGGCGATAATCGGCGATCGCCGCTTCGTATGCGGCCTGCGCCGCGCGGACATCGGCCTTGCGCGCGCCGCCGTCGAAGATCGGCAGGCGCAGCAGCGGGCCGAGCAGCCAACTGCGCAGATCCCACTTGAACAGGTCCGACAACTGCGACGAGATCGTGCCGCCGGCGGCGTTGAGGCCGAGATCGGGGAAGTACGCCGCTTTCGCGGCGCCGATCCGCTGCTGCGCGGCCAGCACCTTGCGTTGCGCCGCGGCGACGTCGGGACGACGTTCGAGCAGGGTCGAGGGCAATCCGACCGGAACCGTCGGCAATCGCTGTTCGTGCCGGGTCTCGCCGCCCGCGATGCGGACATCGCCGGCGATGCGCCCGGTCAACAGCGCGAGTTCGTTTTCGACCAGACCGCGTTCGCGCTCGGTCGCGGCCAATTCGGCGCGGGTGCCGGAGAGTTCGGCGCGGGCACGGGTCGAATCCAGTTCGGTCGCATCGCCCAGTTGCAGGCGTTGCTCGGTCAGACGCAGCCCGTCTTCGCGCAGGGCGACGCTCTGCGCGAGCAGGGCATGTTCGCGATCCAGGCCCTGCAGCGCGAACCAGTTGCGGGCGATTTCGACCGCCAGTGCGGTGCGCGCCGCTTCCAGACTCAGGCCCTGCGCTTCGGCGTCCAGGCGCTGCGCGCGCGAGGTCTTGCGCAGGCGGCCGAACAGATCGAGTTCGAAGTGGAACAAGCCCTGTGCGCGATAGTCCTCGCGCACGGATTGTCCGCCGCCGCCGCTGCGCGTCGCCGCGAGTTCGAGCCCGAGTTGCGGCCTGCGTGCGGCATCGGTCAGGCGGGCGCGGGCGCGCGCCTCGTCGAGCCGGGCGATCAGCGCCTCGAGTGTGGCGTTGCCGGCGAACCCGTCGGCGATCAGCGCATCGAGCGCGGGATCGCCGAACTCGCGCCACCACTCGGCGCGCAGCGCGGCGTCCTGCGGTTCGGCGATCTTCCACTGCGCGGCGGGGCCGGAGGCGGTCTTGTAGCCGGCCGGGGTGGCGATCGCGAGTCGCGCGCCGACATCGGCGTCGTTGCCGCGGCGATCCGCGGCCTGTGCGGTGCCGGCGAGCGCGAGCGCCGCGGCGATGCCGAACGCGAGCGTGCGGCGGGAAAACGCGGAAGCGGACATGATGAGGGTCTCCTGAAGGCCGGCCCGCGTCTGCGGGCCGGCATGGCGGTGGGAAGAAGGCGTGCGCGGCGTCGGCGAGCGTGATCTTCGATCTCGGCCGTTCGCTCAGGCGCCGATCGTCGCGTCGTGCGCTGCGGGCGCGGCCTGTACGTGCTGTCCGCTCTGCGTGGGGGCGCGGAGCGCGAAACGCTCGCTGCCCTTGCGGATCGCGACGTAGAACACCGGGGTGAGCATCAGCCCGAACGCGGTCACCCCGATCATGCCGGAG
>JBIJAD010000172.1:0-8133 GCA_044345955.1 Lysobacteraceae bacterium | reverse complement strand
CTCTACGACGCGCTGCACGTGGCCGATGCCGTCGGCGCCGACGCGATCTGGATGGAGATGCCGCCGCCGCAGGAACACTGGCGCGACGTGCGCGATCGCCTCGACCGCGCCGCCAGCGTCGATCGCGGCGAATGGGATTGAGACGGATACGGGTTCACACCGTCGCAAGGACGACAGGACTCCCTCATCGACGCATCAACGCATCAACGCCAGCGTCCCCGCATGCGGCATGAAACGGTCGACGGCGCCGGGCTCGGGCGGCCACTTCACGCGCCGTCGCAGGTTCGCATCGACACGCAGACGCAGGCGGTGATCGGCCACGAAATCCGCCGGTGCGCGGCGCGCCTGCGCTTCGGCGGCGCTCTGCGCGGCGCTGCGCAGCGGCGCGCGCTTGGGCAGCAGCGCCAGGGAGACCGCGACCACGTCGGTGCGGTTGTTCTCGCTGCCGGCAGCGTTGCTGCGCGCGTAGAAAGGCAGGAAGCGGTCCCCGATCGCGGCCAGCGCGGCGTAGTCGCCGACGAACAGGCCGTTGGCGAACGGCGCCTGCAGCATGTCGAAGGTGTCGCCGACGCGCAGATCGCTCCAGGTCGCACCGCGATCGCGCGAGCGCGCCAACCACACGTCGGTGGACAGCGGCGCGGTCGCGGTGTCGCTGCGCAGATCGTAGTACAGCAGGCCGACGGTGCCGTCCGCCGCAACCTGCAGGTTCGGCGCCGTTGACCCGCACCGGCGCGGTCCAGGTCAGTCCGCCGTCGTCGGATCGCGACAGCGCGATCGCATCGCGCACGCCGCCGGAGAAGCGCGCATCCTGCCAGGCGACGTAGACCTCGCCGCTGGGCGCGACGGCCGCGGTCGGCACGATCGAACCGTCGCGCACGTTCAGGCCGGAGACCGGGTCCCGGGTGCCCACCGCGAGCATGTCGGCGACGTACACCGGCGCCGACCAGGTCAGACCGCGATCGGTCGAACGAATCGCCGCCAGCCGCGAACGCTGGGTGCCGCCGGCCGGGCTGTCGATGCGGTTGAAGACGTTGAGCAGCACGCCGCCGGGCAGCACCACCACGAGGTTGCCGATGGTCTGGCTGCCCGTGCCCGGGTCGTAGATCGCGCGCGCCGCTTCCCAATGGGCGCCGCCGTCGGTGCTGCGCGCGAAATAGGTCGGGCCGCGGTTGGTCGCGGCGATCAGCCGGTCCCAGACCGCGTAGACGTAGTTCGCATCGAAAGGATCGGCGGTGATCGCGTTCTTGTCGTTGAACGCGGCCGCGCCGTCGCGGATCAGGGTCGCAGGCGCGGTCCAGGTGCGGCCGTGGTCGAAGGAGCGGCTGGCGAGCATCGCATTGGCCGAACCGACCTGGAACACGCCGCCGGTGGTCGACAGCGACATCGCGTGGACCACCCCGTTCGGCGAATAGGACACCCACGGGTCGGACGCGCGCTCGTAGTCGCCGCCATTGAGTACGGTGCCACCGCCGCAGCGCGAGAACGGCAGCGCGGTGCGGACCCAGTTGCGGCCGCCGTCGAGCGAGGTCGCCGCGACCAGCGCACGCGCCGAACCGTTCGACCAGCGGTCCTGCTGCCAGGCGCCGACGAAGATGTTCGGGTCGGTCGGATGCGCGGCCAGTGAGGGTTCGACCTCGGCGCCGGGATAGACCACACCGGTGCCGAGCGGGCCGTCGCAGCCCGGCACCAGCGGCGTGGTCCAGGACGCGGCGTAGACCAGGGCCTCCGCCGCCACCGCGGGCTGACGCCCGCCGGTGATCCGCGGCTTCTCGGCGGCCGCTGCGCGCGCGGTCGCCGAGGCGGGCACGCTGCCCGGCGCGCATCCGGCCAGCAGCAGACACACCGCCCCCGCACAGACCGTCCACGACCGGGATGGGAGCGACCAAGCCTGGCTGCGGATGTCTTGCACGTATCACCTCCGGCCCCGCGCTGCGGCGAGGCGATCCCTGCGACCTCCGGATTCTGGAACCGCGGCGGCGGCTTGTCATGGCCCGGCTTGGCGCGAAGCCGCCGGAGGCGGCTATTGCCGCGCGGATCCGATGATCCGGTTGTGCCGCGCAATCCGCTTGGGAGGGAAACGACTTTCGGATCGGGTCACAGGGAGGTGCCCGGTCCGCTCTTCTCGATGCGGGCGCCGAATCCGGACGGTGGATGGTGGGTGGTCGCACGGCGCGCAGGGAGGCGCGCCGTCCGATCTGCGCGAGGACGGCTTGTCGTAAGCAGCTACTCGCGATCGAAACCGATCCGCACGTCCTTCACCGTGCTCGACACCAGCGCGATGGAAAAGCGGCGGAAAAAATGACGTTTGACCAGCACGTCTTCGCCGTCGTCCAACTCGGCGTCGACTCAACGCCCGGCCTGACGGTCGATCGCGGTCTTGACCTTGCGCGCGACCCGGTTCTCGCCGTCGTTGCGTTCGATCGGCACCGTCACCCGCACCGGCGCTTCGCCGGCAGGCACGATCTCGAACACCAGCTCGCCCGCGGACTCGGCCGCACCGCTGAACTGCAGCCGCCATTTGTTCGACTCGGCGGCGGATGCCGGCAGGGAGGCGAAGACCGACGTGCCGAGCGCGAGGAGGACGGCGGCAAGGCGGAAGCGCGGGATCGGCATCGGAGACGGTCCGGGAACAGGGCGCCGCGATCATAGCCGGCGACCGACGATCCGCGATGTCTGGGCCTGCCCGTCGTTCAGCCGCAGGCCGCGGTGACGGCGGTGGCGGCCGCGCCCGGCTTTGCCGGCCCGGCGTCGCCGGCTACAGTCGCGGCGATGACCCGCCCACCCTCACGCCGTCGCGCCCGGCTCCTGGCGCTGCCGCTCTGCGCCCTGCTCGCCCTCGGCGGCTGTGCCGACACCACCACGCGGACGCCGGCCGAAGTCCGGGCCCAGCTCGAACGCCTCATCCCGCGCAACGTGCCCGATCAGGCCGGCTGGGCCGCGGACATCCAGGCCGCCTTCTCCGCGCTTGATCTCGAACCCAGTAACGAGAATCTGTGCGCGGTGCTCGCGGTGACCGAACAGGAGTCGACCTACGTCGCCAACCCGCCGGTGCCCGGCCTCGGCAGGATCGCGCTCAAGGAGATCGAAACCCGCGCCGCGCGCTACAAGGTGCCGGCCTTCGTGGTCCGCGGCGCGCTGCAGTTGAAGTCGCCCAACGGCGAGCCCTGGGCCGATCGCATCGCCGCGGCCGGCACCGAGAAGGCACTCAACGACCTGTTCGAGGAAATGATCGCGCAGGTGCCGATGGGCGGACGCCTGCTGGCGCGCGCCAATCCGGTGCGCACCGGCGGGCCGATGCAGGTCTCGATCGCATTCGCCGAATCGCATGCGAAGGCGCGACCCTATCCCTACGCCGTCGACGGCTCGATCCGGCGCGAAGTCTTCACCCGCCGCGGTGGCATGTATTTCGGCATCGCCCATCTGCTGGACTATCCGGCGTCCTACGACAAACCGCTGTTCCGCTTCGCCGACTTCAACGCCGGCCGCTACGCCAGCCGCAATGCCGCGTTCCAGAACGCGGTGGCGGTGGCGACCGGCATCGCGCTGGATCTCGACGGCGACCCGGTGCGCTGGCGACGCGGCAAACCCGACAAGGCACCCAGCGCCACGGAAACCGCGCTGTACGCGATGGCCGACGAATTGGGCCTGTCGCGCGAACAGATCCGCCGCGAACTGCGCGATTCACATCTGCACCGTTTCGAGCGCAGCGCGCTGTACAGCGGCGTGTTCGCGATCGCCGACCGCCGCAACGGCAAACCGCTGCCGCGCGCGACCCTGCCGCGGATCCGCCTGCACAGCCCCAAGATCACCCGCAAGCTCACCACCGAATGGTTCGCGACCCGGGTCAACGGCCGCTGGCGCAAATGCATGGCGAAGGCCGGCGCGAAGTGAAGGGCCGGCGGATGCGTCCGGATCGAAACGCTGCGGTCGCCGCTTCGGGAATCCCTACAACTGCGCCAGTCGCGTCGCGAGTTTCTTCGCCGAAACGCCACCCTTCGCGCCGAGCTCCTGCGCGAACAGCGACACCCGGAATTCCTCCAGCTCCCAGCGCAGGGCCTGCCAGCCGGGCCGGCCGTCGACGCCGCGGTCGCGCGCGTCTTCCAGCGCATCGGCGAAGGGTTTGAGTTCGAGCATCCGCGCCTGATCGCGGGTCGGGTCGCGCAGCGCGCGTTCCGCGCGCAGCGCGATCGCCTTCAGCCAGCGCGGATACTCGGCCAGCGCCTCGGCCGGCGTATCGCGCAGGAAACCGGGCGCGGCCAGTGCCGCGAGCTGCGCGCGCATGTCGTCGAGATTGGCGCTGGCCCAGCCCATGAGTTTCGAATCGAGCGCCGCACGCACCTCGGCGACGCGGGCGAGGATCGTTTCGGCCTGCTGCAGCCGGCGCATCGCCTCGGCGAAGAGTTCGCGACCGATCGCGTCATGGCGCCGGGCGAATGCGTCCGGGTCGCGGATCGTATCGACGCCGTCGGCGACCAGCGCGGCGAATGCGCCTTCGACCAGGTCCTGACGCAGGCGGTCGCCGTCCTTGAGCCCGTCGCCGCGCGGGGCCTGCGCTTCGATCGCCGCGTACAGCAGCGCGGTCTTCGCCTGCACCGGCAATTGCTTGCGCGCCTGCTTCATCTTCTCGGCCAGCGCGATCCGCAGCAGCCGGCGCACGCCCTGCGGGTGCAGCGCCTGCGCTTCGGCGCGATCGGCATGCACCGCCAGCGACGCGCTGTCGCCATCGTCCTGCAGCGCGGGATACGCCGGCACGCCGCCGGCACCGGGCACCGACGCGGGAATCGGCGTCGCCGGAAACGCGGTCAGGCCGCGCTGCGCCAAGCCCTCGGCGGCGCGCGCAGAGAACGCGTCCGCCGCGCGTTTGCCGAATCGCGCGCGCAGGTCGTCGAGATCGCGCGACTCGGCCAGCACATGACGCCCATCGATGTCGTGCAGGCGCAGATTCGCGCGCAGATGCGGATCGATGTCGGTCGGATCGAAGTCGGTCGCGCCCAGTTCGACCGCGGAAATCTTCTTCAGGAACCGCGCCAGCGTGCCCTCCAGGCTGTCGGCCTCGGGCTTCGGAAAGGCTTCGGCGAAGGCGCGCGCGAAATCCGGCGCCGGCACGAAATTGCGGCGCAGGGTCTTCGGCAGCGGCCGGATCAGCGCCGCGGCCTTGTCCTGCACGAAACCGGGCGCCAGCCACGACAGTCGCGCCGGATCGAGTGCATTCAGCAGATGCAGCGGCACCGCCACGGTCATGCCGTCGTCCGGCGCGCCGGGTTCGAAGCGATAACTCACCGCCAGCCGCGCGTCGCCCAGCGGCAGATACTTCGGATAGCGTTCGGCATCGCTGGCGCCGCCGACCATCAGATCGTCGAACGACCACTCCAGCTTCGCTTTCTCGGCCGCCGGCAGCTTGCCGTACCACGCCTCCAGCGCCTGCGCGTTGTGCACATGCGGCGGCAGGCGATCGAGATACCACTGCGCCTGCCAGTCCTCGTCCACGACCAGGCCGGCGCGACGCTGCTTGGCTTCCTCTTCCCTGGCCTTGGCGAGCGTCTTCAGATTGCGCGGCAGGAAAGCGCAGCGCGTATTGATCTCGCCGGTCGCGAGCGCGTCGCGGGCGAAGATCTGTCGCGACTCCTCGGGAAACAGCGCGCCGTAGTGCACCGGTTTCTTCGGCGCCAGCACCAGGCCGAACAGGCTGATCTGTTCGCTGCCGATCACCCGGCCCTGCGATCGCGACCAGTGCGGGTCGTGATGCCGTCGCGCGAGCAGATGCGGCAGTTCGTCGATCGCCCATTCCGGTTCGATCGCGGCATTGACGATCGACCAGACTTTCTCGGTGTCCAGCAGCGTCGCCGCCAGCACCCACGGCGGAGGCTTCTTCGCCAGCGGCGAGCCGGGGAACAGCATGAACTTGCGCCCGCGCGGGCCGTCGTACAGCCCGCGATCGCCGCGGTTGCCGATCTGCGTGGGCAGGCCGGCGATCAGGGCGCGGTGGAGTTTCGCGTAGGGCGGGTCTCGACCCGCCGTTTTCGGGTCGGCATCGAACTCGACACCGACTTCCGATTTCCATTGCAGCTCCTCGCACAACAGCTTCAACTGCCGATGCAGTTCGCGCCATTCGCGCATCCGAAGGAAGCCGAGGAAGTGCTTGTCCGCCCACTTGCGCAACTGCGACTGGGTCAGGTCCTCGTGGGCGACGCGGTAGGCCTCCCACAACTTCAGGATGCCGACGAACTCGGATTTCGCATCCGCGAACTGCGCATGCGCGGCATCGGCGGCACCGCGCTGGTCGGCTGGGCGTTCGCGCGGGTCCTGGATGCCGAGGAAGCTGGCGATCACCAGCATCTCGCGCAGGCAGCCGTGTTTCTGCGCGGCGATCAGCATGCGCGCCAGCTTCACGTCCACCGGCAGCCGCGCCATGCTGCGGCCGATATCGGTGAGCTTGCGCTCCGCATCGATCGCGCCGAGTTCGCTCAACTGCTGCCAGCCGTCGGCGATCGCGCGCGGATCCGGCGCTTCCAGGAACGGGAAGTCTTCAATGCGTCCGAGCCCCAGCGCGAGCATCCGCAGAATCACGCCCGCGAGCGCGGCACGGCGGATCTCGGGATCGGTGTAGGCATCGCGGGCGAGGAAATCGGCTTCCGAATACAGCCGGAAGCACACGCCCGGCGCGATCCGTCCGCAGCGGCCCTTGCGCTGGTCGGCGCTGGCCTGCGAGATCGGCTCGATGTGCAGACGATCGAGCTTCTGCCGGGGGCTGTAGCGCTTCACCCGCGCGAACCCAGGATCGATCACGTAATGGATCCGCGGCACCGTGAGCGAGGTTTCGGCGACGTTGGTCGCGAGCACGATCCGGCGCTGCGGGCCGGGATTGAACACCCGGTCCTGATCGCGCGCCGACAGCCGCGCGTACAGCGGCAGTACTTCGGTGTGGCGGTACTTGCGCCGCTCCAGCGCCTGGTGCGCATCGCGGATCTCGCGTTCGCCGGGCAGGAACACCAGCACATCACCGGTGCCTCCACCGCGCACGATCTCGTCGCAGGCGGACACGATGCCGTCCAGCACCGTGCGCTCGCCGTCGAGGGTTTCTCCGTCTTCGTCCTCGCCGCCTTCCAGCGGGCGCCAGCGCACCTCCACCGGATAGCCGCGCCCTTCCACGCTGACCACCGGTGCGTTGCCGAAATGCCGCGAGAAGCGTTCGGTGTCGATCGTCGCCGAGGTCACGATCACCTTCAGATCGCGGCGACGGACCAGCAACCGCTTCAGATAGCCGAGCAGGAAATCGATGTTGAGGCTGCGTTCGTGGGCCTCGTCGACGATGATCGTGTCGTAGGCGGAGAGCCAGCGATCGGACTGGATCTCGGCGAGCAGGATGCCGTCGGTCATGAACTTGACCGCGGTCCGTTCGCCGACGTTGTCGTTGAAGCGGACCTGGTATCCCACGATCCCGCCGAACTGCCCGCCGAGCGGCGTCTGCAGTTCCTCGGCGACCCGGCGGGCGACCGCGCGTGCGGCGATCCGCCGCGGCTGGGTGCAGCCGATCATGCCGGCGGCCAGACACAGCTTCGGCAACTGGGTGGTCTTGCCCGAGCCGGTCTCGCCGGCGATCACCACCACCTGATGGTCGCGGATCAGCGCGACCAGACGCTCGGCTTCGGCGGCGATCGGCAGCGCCGGATCGACTGTCACCGCCGTCGGCAACGCCGCCGCGCGCGCGGTGCGCGCGGTGACCGATCTCGCCAGGGCATCGGCGAACGCCGCTTCGGCCGCGGCATCGGCCGGCTTCGCGTTCCAGCGCGACCACAGGCCGAGCAGGCGCCCACGGTCGCGGGCGAGCGCGCCCTCGACCGCGCGCCGACCCTCGCGCAGAGCGCGGGCGCGAGTCTCGTCGGCAGGGGAATCTTTCGAGGCCATCGATCGTTGCGTTCGGAAAAACGGATTTCTAATGTCCGCTGGGGGACGATAGTCTGATCCATCCACCGTCCGGAGACGAGCCATGGCCAAACCGAAGAAACCCGCCAAGCCCGAGAAGCCCGCCCGGCCCGCCGCCGCGCCGGCCACCGGTGCCCCGCAGATCGACATCGGCATCTCGGCCTCCGACCGCAGGAAGATCGCCGACGGCCTGTCCGCGTTCCTGGCCGA
>JBIJAD010000171.1:0-8147 GCA_044345955.1 Lysobacteraceae bacterium | reverse complement strand
GTCCGCACCGTTTCCGTCTTTCTCCAACCATCCGCTCGGGAATCGACCCATGAACAAGCGCAACATGCTCGCCCGCATCGCTCTCTTCACCCTGCTGCTGTCGTTCGCATGCGCGGCGACGGCCGGCAAGTTCACGCCGCTGACCGTCACCATCTCGGATGCGGATCAAGTCGCCCGCGGGTCGGTCGTCGGCGCCAGACTCTCCCAGGACAACGTGCAGTACATCGGTTGCTCCAACGAGGGCAACGGCCTCGGCATCTGTCTCGCGAGCAACGCGGCCGGCGTCGGTCGCAATTGCATCACCGACGACCCTCGGATGCTCGACGCCATCGATCGCGTCGGGCCGAACTCGCATATCCGCTTCGGCTGGAACAACGACGGCACGTGCCGGCTGGTCCAGGTCTACAACGCCTCGATGTTCCAGCAGTGAGCGTCGGGCGGGGTTCGCGGGCGGTCGGCGGGCCGCCGCCCCGGTTTCGGCTCCCGTTGCGGGTGCTGTGCGGGCCGTCGATCATCTTCGACGGCCCGTACGGGCATCCCGTGGTTCGACCGAGCTCCGGACCGCTCGCCCGGGGCTGAGTACAATGCCGGGATGAGCGCACCCTCCTACCACGCCGGTCACGTTGCCGTGATCGGCCGCCCGAACGTCGGCAAATCGACCCTGATCAACGCCCTGGTCGGGGCCAAGGTCAGCATCGTGTCGCCACGGCCGCAGACCACCCGTCACCGCCTGCTGGGGATCGCGAGTTTCCCCGACGGCCAACTGGTGCTGGTCGATACCCCCGGCATCCATGCCGACAAGGGTTCCGCCACCGCCTCGGCCATGCACCGGATGATGAACCGCGCCGCGCGCGGCGCGCTGGAAGGCGTCGACGCCGCGCTGCTGGTGGTGCGCGCCGGGCAGTGGACCGAGGAAGACACCCTGGCCTGCGATGCGCTGAAGCAGGCGGGCATCCCCGTGGTGCTGGTGGTCAATCAGGTGGACCGCTATCCCGACAAGGGCCAGTTGCTGCCGTATCTGCAGCAGGCCACCGAAGGCCGCGAATTCGCCAGCGTGCATCCGGTCTCGGCGCTCAAGCGCAGCGGTCTGCAGCCGCTGGTGAAGACCGTGCTCGGGCTGTTGCCGGAACAGCCTGCGCTGTACGCCGAGGACGAAATCACGGACCGCAGCCAGCGTTTCCTCGCCGGCGAGCTGGTGCGCGAACAACTGATGCGTCAGCTCGGCGCCGAACTGCCGTACGCGACCACGGTCGAGATCGAGCGCTTCGAGGAGGAAATGGTCAAGCGCAAGGGCTCTCCGCCGGAACCGATGTACCGCATCGGTGCGGTGATCTGGGTCGAACGCGATGGCCAGAAGGCGATCGTGATCGGCAAGGGCGGCGCCCGTCTGCGCGAGATCGGCACCAAGGCGCGCCAGCAGATGGAGCGGCTGTTCGGCTGCAAGGTCTTCCTCGAAACCTGGGTCCGCGTGCGCGAGGGTTGGTCGGACGACGAGGCGGCGCTGAAGGCGTTCGGGTATTCGGAGTAACCGCGTGCCGCGCCTCGCGTCGCGCCTCGGTAGAGCGGCCTTCAGGCCGCTGCAGCGTCCGGGCGACATGTCGTCGTGGTGATGCGCTACGCCGCCGAACCCGCTTTCGTCCTCCACGCCCGCGCTTGGCGCGAGACCAGTCTGCTGGTCGAGGTGCTGAGTCGCGAACACGGCCGCGTCGGACTGGTCGCGCGCGGTGTGCAGGGGCCCAAAAAGCATGTGCTGCGCGCGGCGCTGCAGCCGCTGCAGCACATCCGTTTCGACGCGGTGCAGCGCGGCGAACTGGCGCAGTTGAACGGCGCCGAGGCGATCGACGAAGCGCCGCGGCTTCAGGGCGAGGCGATGCTCGCCGGCTTCTATCTCAACGAGCTGATGCTGCGCTTGGCGCCGCGCCACGACGGTCACGACACGCTGTACGCGGTGTACGGCGAAACCCGCGCGCGGCTGGCGTTGGGCGATCTGTCGCTGGCATGGACCCTGCGCCGCTTCGAACGCGATCTGCTGGAAGCGCTGGGCGTGGGGTTCGCCTGGGACATCGACGGCGACGGTCGCGGCATCGACCCGGCCGCGCGTTATCGCCTCGACGCCGAACACGGCCCGCGTCGGGTGCTCGGCGAAACGACCAACGCCGGCCGCAGCGAACGCGGCGACACCGCCACCGGCCGCGCGTTGCTGGCGCTGGCCGCAGACGACGAACCGGTTGCCGAGGACATGCCCGGCCTGCGTCGCGCGATTCGCGCGCTGCTGCTGCAGCACCTCGGGGGCCGTGGTCTGAAGTCCTGGGAACTGATCGCCGGATTGCCTCGCACGGGCGCGTAGGGCGCGCCTTCGGAGCACTGCGGAACGGATCGTCCGGCTCGCGTTGGACTCAGGTGGGGGAGGACAGCGTCGCGCGCGCAGCGCTTTCGAACTCCGCCAGCGCTGCCGGCGAGGCCGGCGCTTCGCGCAGGCTTTCGACCGCGGCTGCCAGCCGCGCCGCGCCGACGAAGCCGCAAGCGGCGCGCAGCCGGTGCAGGTCCTCGCCGAGCATCGCGCTGTCGCCGGCGGCCGCCGCGGTCGTCATGCGCGTGGCGGTGGCGTCGAGTTCCTGCAGGAACAATCCGCGCATCGCGGCCACGTGCGCGGCGTTGCCGTTGAGCGCGCGCAGCGCGACGGCGTCGTCCCAGACCGGCACAGCGCCTGCGGTCTCCATCGGTGGCGCTTCGGCGGCCTCGTGCACGGACATCGGCGACTCGCCCAGCGCGCGACGCACTGCCGCCTGCAGCGCGTCCATGCCCAGCGGCTTGATCAGCACGTCGACGAAGCCTGCCGCGAGCAGCGCCGTGCGTTCCTCGGGGCTCGGCTCGGCGGTGTGCGCCAGCGCCGGCGTGTTGCGGCCGTGTGCGCGCAGTTCCGCGAGCAGATCGGCACCTGCGCCGTCGGGCAGGCGCGCGTCGAACAGCCACAGATCGTATCGATCGCCGTCGTCGCGCATGGTCTCGTCCGCGAACCATGCCCGCGCCTCGGCGAGACTCGCCGCACGTTCCACCCGCGCCGGCAGGGCCGCGAGCGCGGCGCTCATGAATTCGGCGCTGACCGGGTTGTCCTCCAGCAGCAGGATCCGTGGATGCGGAGGCGGATGCGGGCGGGACGCCGGAGCGGGCAGGGCATCGGATGCGTTCATCGCGTCTGGGGTAGGCTGACGGCCATGTCGTCGCGCATCTTACGGGTTCTTCCGCTGCTGGCACTCGCGCTCGCGCTGTGGGCGCAGGGCGCGCAGGCGCGCAGCGCGGAGGTGCGCATCGCCCGCGTCACGACCGGCGTGGCCACGCTGGAACGGGTCGAGGTGCGGCTCGACTGGCCGGCGCAGGCCGAACGCGGCGCCCTGCGACTGCGCGCCGGGCGGGTGCAGGCGCCGGACCTCGGCTACGACTTCCGTGATCTGGTCTGGGACTGCCCGCTGCAGCGCGACGGTGCCGGCGGCTGGCGTTGCGACGGCGCGATCAGGGGAGGGCGCGGCTCACCGACGCGCCTGTCGCTGGATCTCGGTCCCGCCTTCACCGAAGCCACCTTGCGCCGCGGCGAAAGCCGCATCCGGTTGCAGCGACAGGCGGCCACGCCCGACGATACCCGGATCGATCTGGTGCAGGTGCCGATGCTGTGGACCCAGGCTTTGCTCGGGCGCGCCTGGAGCGAAGCGCGGCTGAAATCCGGCACGCTCGACGGCCGTCTGCGCATCCAGGCACCGGCGCGCGGGCCAGTGCGGATTTCCGGGCCGCTGCGCTTCGCCGGGATCGGTCTGGAGACGCCCGACGCCACCGTCGCCGCGGAAGGCATCGCCGGCGGTTTCGAACTCGATGCGCGTTTCGATGCCGGCACACAGCGGATCGCGCTGGACGGCGCGCTGCGCGGCGGCGAATTCCTCTACGGCAGCGCCTATGTCGCGCTGCCGCCGACGCCGGTGACCTTGCGTCTCGATGCTTCGGGCAACGCTGCCGGCTGGCACTTGCCGAGGATCGTGTGGGAGGACGGCAGCGCGCTCGCCGCGCACGGCGAAGCCGCGTTCGCGCCCGACGGCGCGCTGCGCGCGCTCGATCTGCAGTTGGACAGCCGCGACCTCGCGCCGGTGGCCGGGCGTTATCTCTCCGGTTGGCTCGGTGGTTTCGGTCTGGGCGATCTCTCGCTCGAAGGCGGGCTGCAGGCGCGGCTGCGGCTGGATGGCGCCGGGCTGCGCGGTGTCGATGCCCGTTTCGTGCAGGTCGCGGTGCGCGATGCGCGCGGCAAATTCCGTTTCGACGGCCTCGACGGCGACCTGCGTTTTTCGGCCGCTGCCGAGGTCGACAGCGCGTTCGCCTGGCGGGGCGGCGAACTCTACGGCCTCGGTTTCGGCGCCGCCACGCTGCCGCTGCGCAGCGGTACCGGTGCGATCGAGCTGCGCGCGCCGGTCGCGATGCCGGCGGTGGGCGGCACTCTGCGTTTCGATCGTTTTCGACTGCGCCCGCCCGGCGAAGCGCGCGGCATGGAGGCGGCGTTCGCGCTCGCGCTGCAGGACATCGACGTGCCGACCCTGGCGCAGCGCCTGGGCTGGCCGGCGTTCCGCGGCACGTTGAGCGGGACCATTCCCGATGCGCGCTACGCGGCCGATCGTCTGGTGTTCGAGGGCGGGCTGGAGATGCGCGTCTTCAACGGCGCGGTGCGGGTGTCGTCGCTGGCGATGGAGCGGCCGTTCGGAGTCGCGCCGACGCTGTCGGCCGATGTGGCACTGGACGATCTCGACCTGCTCGCGGTGACCGAAGTGTTCGATTTCGGCAGTATCAGCGGCCGCCTCAACGGCCGCATCGGCGGCCTGCGTCTGGTCGACTGGACCGCGACCGCGTTCGACGCCGAGTTCTATACCGAACCGCGGCGCGGTGTGCGCCAGCGGATCAGCCAGCGCGCGGTGCAGAACATCTCCAGCGTCGGCGACGCTTCCTTCGTGACCAGCCTGCAGGGCCGGCTGATCGCGCTGTTCGACGATTTCGGTTATCGCCGGATCGGCATTTCCTGCAGTCTGCGCAACGAAGTCTGCACGATGGGCGGGCTGGGAGACCCGGACCCGGGCGCAGCGGGGTCCGGTTCAGACAGGCGCGCCTTTACTATCGTCGACGGCGCCGGCGTGCCGCGCCTGCAGGTGGTGGGGTACAACCGCCGGGTGGACTGGGCGACCCTGGTCGAGCGCCTGAAGGCGATCGGCAGCGGCGATCTCAGTCCTGTCGTCGAGTAGACCCCGTCGTCGAGTAAGCTGTCATCGGTCCTTTCGGGAGAGTGGAACATGCTGCGTCTGTTGGGTATCCCCGTGGTCGGCGCGCTGCTGTTGAGCGCCTGCGTCACCATCAACGTGTATTTCCCCGCGGCCGAAGCCCGCGAAGCGGCCAAGGTCTTCGTCGAGAAGGTGCTCGACGAGGCCGCCGAGGCGCCGAAGAACGAAGGCGGCGGCGGTGGCGGCGGGATGGCGTTCATCGCACCGCCGTCCGGGCGCGCAGGGTTCGAGTTGCCGGCCTTCGATCCGCTGATGCTGCTGGGTATCGGCCAGGCCCACGCCCAGTCGCAGCCCGATTTCAACATCCAGACGCCGGCGATCCGCGCGATCCAGGCGCGCATGGAGCAGCGTTTCGACAGCGTGCTGCGCCCGCATTTCGATTCCGGTGCGCTGGGCTTCACCCAGGACGGTCTGGTCGTGGTCCGCGACGCCGCCGCGATTCCGCTGAAGGATCGCGTGCCGGTCAACACCGCGGTCGCCGATGAGAACCGCGACCGCAAGGCGGTCTACCGCGAGATCGCGGTCGCCAACGGCCATCCGGAGTGGGAAGACCAGATCCGCAGCGTGTTCGCCAAGCAGTGGGTCAGCAGCGCCCGCGCCGGTTGGTGGTACCAGCAGGGCGGAGCCTGGAAACAGAAATGAGTTCAGGATGAACTCACCCCGTGTTGGCCCTGGAGGGCCCACGACGCCGGGTCCGGTTCATCGCATCGACAGGCCGACGCCCGCCCTCGCGCAGGCGTCGGCGTTTCCAACCGGTATTTCCGGGCATGCGACAATCCCCGGCCGTTTTCCGGATTCCGAACCGCCCGTGGCACGCAACCGCATCGACCAGACCCCGTTCGCCCTCGACATTCTCGACTTGAGCCACGACGGCCGCGGCGTGGCCCGCCGGCCCGAGGGCGATGCGCACGCGGGCAAGACCGTGTTCGTCGCAGGCGCCTTGCCGGGCGAGCGGGTGATGGCGAAGCAGACCGCGAAGTCGCGACATTTCGACGAGGCCGTCACGGTGGAGGTGCTGAGCGCATCGCCGGATCGGGTCGCGCCGCGTTGCCCGCATTTCGGCACCTGCGGCGGCTGCGTGCTGCAGCATCTGGCCGAGGATCGCCAGATCCTCTACAAGCAGCAGGTGCTGCTCGACAACCTGCAGCGGATCGGCCATGTGCAGCCGGGCGCGCTGCTGCCGCCGTTGACCGATGCCGCCTGGGGCTATCGCCGCAAGGGCCGGCTGTCGGTGCGCCGGGTCGAGAAGAAGGACAAGACCCTGGTCGGCTTCCGCGAGGCCGATCCGCGCTTCGTCGCCGATTTGTCCGAATGTCATACCGTGATTCCCGCGATCGGCATGAAGCTCGGCGCGATCTCGGCGCTGGTCGACGGCATGGACGCGCGTCGCGAGATTCCGCAGATCGAATTCATCGCCGGCGATGCGACCGTGGCCTTGGTGTTCCGGCATCTGCAGCCGCTGGGCGAGCGCGACCGCGCCGCGCTGGTCGCGTTCGCGCAGGCGCACGGGTTCGCGATCTTCCTGCAGCCCGGCGGCATCGATTCGGTTCACGCGCTGTGGCCCGAACAGGCGCCGCTGACGTTCGCGTTGCCGCAGTGGGACGTCGAGCTGGCGTTCCGGCCGCTGGACTTCATCCAGGTCAACGCCGGCCTCAACGAAAAGATGATCGCGCGCGCGCTGGATCTGCTGGAGGTGAAAGCGGAGGATCGCGTGCTCGATTTGTTCTGCGGCCTGGGCAATTTCACCCTGCCGCTGGCGCGGGTCGCGCGCGAGGCCGTCGGCGTCGAAGGCGAGGCCGGGCTGGTCGCGCGGGCGCGCGAGAACGCGGTCCGCAACGCGCTGGACAATGTGCAGTTCCACGCCGCCGATCTGGCCCAGGACCTGTCGGGCCACGCTTGGATGCGCGCCGGCTTCGATCGCCTGCTGCTGGACCCGCCGCGTTCCGGGGCCGACGGCGTACTCAAGCAGTTGCCGCTGAAGGGCCTCAAGCGGATCGTCTACGTCAGTTGCCATCCCGGTTCGCTGGCGCGCGATGCCGGCTATCTGGTCAACGAGCGCGGCTGGAAGCTCGTGTCCGCGGGCGTGATGGACATGTTCCCGCATACCGCGCACGTCGAATCGATCGCGGTATTCGAGCCGAAGTGAGCCGATGCCCGCGCGTCAGTTGACGCGCGGAGCAACGTTTGCGTTCTCGGGCTGCGGCTGGCTCTGGACCGGCGTCGTCTGGACGGTCGGCGTCTGTGGCGGCAGTGTCGCCTGCGCCGAGCTGACTTCCAGCGGCTGATTGCGCGCCTGACTCACATCGACGCTGGTGTAGACGGCATTGGGCGCGCCCGGGTTTTGCCCGTTGATCGCGAACACGCGATCGCCGCTCTGGCTCGCGGCGATCGAGATGTTCGACGGATTCGGATTGCTGCGCTCGAAGCCAGGCGTATTGGTGATGTTCGCGGTCAACGCGCCGGCCACATTCACCTGCTCGTTGCGGTTGAGCGGCACCTTGTTGGGGTCGAGATTGCCCACGCCGTTCAGTGCGGTCGAGAACAGCGCGTTGTTCGGATTGCGCGCGTCGTTGAGCAGCGGCTGGCCGGTAGCGGAGGGCGTCGAGACGGGCTGGTTTGCGACCGGCTGGTTCGAGACGGGTTGGTTCGCGACAGGCTGATTCGCGACCGGCTGATTCGCGACAGGCTGATTCGTGACGGGTTGGTTCGTGACGGGTTGGTTCGTGACGGGTTGGTTCGCGACCGGCTGATTCGCGACAGGGTGATTCGTGACGGGTTGGTTCGCGACCGGCTGATTCGCGACAGGCTGATTCGTGACGGGTTGGTTCGTGACGGGTTGGT
>JBIJAD010000006.1:0-28406 GCA_044345955.1 Lysobacteraceae bacterium | reverse complement strand
GCGGCGGGCTGATTCGCGGCGGGCTGATTCGCAGCGGGCTGATTCGCAGCCGGTTGATTCGCAGCCGGTTGATTCGCGGCGGGCTGATTCGCAGCGGGTTGATTCGCAGCCGGCTGATTCGCGGCGGGCTGATTCGCGGCGGGCTGATTCGCGGCGGGTTGATTCGCAGCCGGCTGGTTCGCAGCGGGTTGATTCGCAGCAGGCTGATTCGCGGCGGGCTGATTCGCGGCGGGCTGATTCGCAGCCGGCTGGTTCGCAGCGGGTTGATTCGCAGCAGGCTGATTCGCAGCCGGTTGATTCGCAGCCGGTTGATTCGCAGCCGGTTGATTCGCAGCCGGCTGATTCGCAGCCGGTTGATTCGCAGCGGGCTGATTCGCAGCCGGTTGATTCGCAGCCGGCTGATTCGCAGCGGGTTGATTCGCAGCCGGTTGATTCGCAGTCGGACGATCGGGCCGCGCTTCGGCGTTGGCTGATGTGGCATTCGGATTTGCGGTTGCGGCCGGGCGCTCGCCCTTGTTCTCCGCCGCGGCGTTGGGCTGTGTGCCGGTCTGCGTGCTGGCGGCAGGCCTTTCGGCCTGGTTCGCAGCGGGCTGATTTGTGGCGGGCTGGTTCGCAGCGGGCTGGTTCGCAGCCGGTGGGTTTGCCGCCGGCTTGTTCTCGGCGCCCGCCGGATTCGCGGCGTTGGTGGCCGGCTTGGCCTCGGGTTTGGCCTCGCTGCCGGCAGCGGCCGTGTTGGGCGTCGCGGTCGGGCGCTCGCCCTTGGCGGCTTCAGGTTGGCCGGAGGCTGTCGGTTGTGCGGTCGCCGCGGGCTTCTCGGCTTTCGCTTCGGCCGCCGGCTGCGTCGTCGCGACAGGGCGCTCGGTCTTCACGGCGGTTTCGGTGCCGGTGGCAGCGGCGGCGCCGGGTTTGTCGGCGGCCTTGCCGCCGACCGGGTTCGCCGCCTCGGGTGCGGTCGCGGCTTTCTCGATGCGCGTGCCGCCGCCGGTCGATGTGTTGCCGCTGGCGTTGGTATCGGTCGCGGTGGCGGTCTTGTTCTGGTCGGCGCGCGCGGGGTTCTGCGGATTCGCCGCCGCCGCCGCGGGATCGGCCTTCTCGATGCGTGTCCCGCCGCCGGTCGATGCATTGCCGCCGGCATTCGTGCCGGTGGTGTCGGTACCGGTCCTGGCGGCATCGGCGAGACGGGCGGCGTTCTGCGGATTCGCATTCGCCGCGACCGCGGCATCGACTTTTTCGATGCGGATGCCGCCGCCGGTGGAATTGCTCCCGGTGGCGTTGCTGCCGCTCGTGTCGGTGGCGGTCTTGTTGGCGTCGACCAGACGCGCGGCGTTCTGCGGATTCGCGGCGGCAGCGACCGTGGGATCGACTTTTTCGATGCGGATGCCGCCGCCGGTCGAGCTGTTGCCGCCGGCATTGCTGCCGGTGGCGTCGCTGCTGGTCTTGTTGGTGTCGGTCAGACGCGTGGCGTTCTGCGGATTCGCATTCGCCGCGACGGTGGGATCGACCTTTTCGATGCGGATGCCGCCGCCGGTGGAACTGCTGCCGGTGGCGTTGCCGGTATTGCCGGTGTCGGTGTCGGCCCTGCCCGGGTCGAGGCGGGCGGTGTTCTGCGGATTGGCCGCGACGGTCGTCGCCGGGTCGGCCTTTTCGATGCGAGCCCCGCCGCCGGTGGCGTTGCCGCTGGTCGTGCTCTCGTCGGCATGCGCGTCCTTGCCGTGTTCGCGGCCCGGTCGCGCGCCATGTCCGTGCCGGTCCCGATGGGCATCGTTCGAATGCCGCCGCCCGCGCCCATGCCGGCCGCGCCCTCCGCCTTCCAGGGCATCTTCGTCGATGCCGTCTTCGCCGGTGTTGCGGCGCATCGCCAGGAGGCGTCGCTGCTCGGCCAGCGGCAGCTTGCGCTCGTGCGGCAACAACATGGCCATGCCGGCGGAAGCGTCGCCGTCGCCGATGCCGAACATTTCCGCGACACCGTCTTCGCTGCCGGACGAGCCGAGCGAGAGGTCGATCGGCAGTTCCTCGCCGTCTTCGCGGTTCGGGTCGTGGCCCGGGCGTGCGTCGCCGCCGCCGGAGAGCCCGGGGGCGGAAAAGGAAGCGGCGTCCTTGGGTAAGCCGTTGCTCATGACCTGGATCCTGCTGTCGATGGACGATCGGCGTTCGTCAGTTTCGCCCGGCAGGCCGATGGATTGTTAAAAATCCGCTAATCGCCGGGCAACCGCTTTCATCCTAGCACGCGGCCGCTGCGCGGGTACAAGCGCGCCGGAACCGCAGACCCCCCTGCACGACAGGGAAGCCCCGCCATGGCCGTGGGCCTACAATAGCGCCCCGCCCGGAGTCTGTCCCGGGCTTCATCGCGAGCTGCCCGTGCCGGTCGAAATCGAACGCAAATTCCTGGTCGCCGGCGATACCTGGCGCGCGCAGGCGCATCGGACGATCCCGATGGCCCAGGGCTATCTCAATTCGCAGGCCGCGATGGATCGCGGCGAGCAACGGGTGTCGGTGCGGGTGCGCCTGGAGGGGGAGGAGGCGCGGCTGAATCTCAAGTCGCGCGAGCAAGGCCACACCCGGCAGGAATTCGAGTACCCGATCCCGGTCGAGGAGGCGCGCGCGTTGTTGGCGATGTGCGTGGGCGGGCTGATCGACAAGCGCCGGCATCTGGCGGAGCACGGCGGCCATCTCTGGGAGATCGACGAATTCCTCGGCGACAACGCCGGGCTGGTGGTCGCGGAGGTCGAACTTGACGCGGCCGACGACCATTTCGAGCGCCCGGCCTGGCTGGGCATCGAAGTGACCGATGCCTCCCGCTACTACAATCTCGCCCTGGCTTCGCGTCCGTACTCGCAATGGAGCGAGGCGGAGCGCGCCGCCCACGATCTGGAGTCCCCCGCATGCTTGTGATCGGCGTCGCCGGAACCGAACTGACCCCGCGCGAGCGCGACTGGCTGCAGCATCCGGCCTGCGCGGGCGTGATCCTGTTCAGGCGCAATTTCGCCTCGCGCGCGCAGGTCGCGGAGCTGACCGCGGCGATCCGCGAGGCCGCGCCGCGGCCGCAACTGATCTGCGTGGATCAGGAAGGCGGGCGGGTGCAGCGTTTCCAGGAAGGCTACAGCGCGCTGCCACCGCTGGAGGGTTTCGATCGCCTGTACGCGGCCGATTCCGCGAGCGCGCTGGCTCTGGCCGAGGAGCACGCCTGGCTGATGGCCAGCGAGGTGCGCGCCACCGGCGTCGATCTCAGCTTCGCGCCGGTGGTCGATCTGGGGCGCGGCAATCTGGCGATCGGCGACCGCGCGTTCTCGCCCGATCCGCAGGTGGTGGCCGCGTTCGGTCGCGCCTACATCCGCGGCATGCACGCTGCGGGCATGGCGGCGACGATCAAGCATTTCCCGGGCCACGGTTCGGTGCGCGAGGACACCCATTTCGACGTCGCGGTGGACGAGCGCCCGCTGCAGACCTTGCGCGAACTGGATCTGGTGCCGTTCGTGGCCGGGATCGAGGCCGGCGCCGATGCGGTGATGCTGGCGCACGTGACCTATCCGCAGATCGCACCGGAACCGGCGGGCTATTCGCCGTACTGGATCCGCACCCTGCTGCGCGAGGAGATGGGCTTCCGCGGCACGATCTTCTCCGACGACATCGGCATGGCAGCGGCGTTCTCCGCCGGCGGCATCAAGCAGCGCATCGACGCGCATCTGGACGCCGGCTGCGATGTGGTCCTGGTCTGCCATCCGGAGCTGGTCGAGGAATCGCTGGCCGCGGTGCGCGACCGCACGCCGGCACCGGATCTGCTCGCCGGCCTGATGGGCCGCGACGCGCCTGGCTGGGATGCGCTGCTCGCCGACCGCCGTTACGCCGCCGCGCAGATGCGGCTGGCCGATGCCCTGGGAGCGCCGGCATGAGCGCGCCGACCCTCGCCGAAGTGCTGCCCGCGGCCGATGTGATCCACGACCGCGCCGTGCTGGAAGCCGCGATCGCGCGCATGGCCGCGCAGATCCGCGACGACTACGCCGCCGACCCCGCGCCTCCGCTGTTCGTCACGATCATGCACGGCGGCATGCCGTTCGCCGCACAACTGGCGTTCGCGCTGGGCGAACGCGGTCTCGATGTGGAATTCGAATACCTGCATGCCACCCGCTATCGCGGCAGCACTTCGGGCTCGGGGCTGGCCTGGCTGCACCGGCCGGCGACGCCGATGCGCGGCCGCCGCGTGCTGCTGGTCGACGACATCCTCGACGAGGGCCACACCCTGTTCGCGGTCAAGCGCTGGTGCGAGGACCAGGCCGCGGCGGAAGTGCGGGTGGCGGTGCTGGCGGTGAAGCGTCACGACCGCTGCGTGGAAGGGATCGAGGCCGATTACGCCGGCGTCGATGTGCCGGATCGTTACGTGTTCGGCTACGGCATGGACTACCGCGAGCAGGGCCGCAATCTGCCCGCGATCTACGCGCTGAAGGACTGAACGATGGGCGAGGCGATCGCATTGGCGGTCATCGGCGGCACCGGGCTGTACCGGCTGGCCGAACTGGAAGACGTCGAAACCCATCAGCCGCCGACCCGCTACGGAGCGCCGTCGGGTCCGGTGCGGGTGGGCCGATTCGCCGGCGTGCGGGTGGCGTTCCTGGCCCGGCACGGCGAAGGCCATTCGGTGCCGCCGCACCGGATCAACTACCGCGCCAACCTCGCCGCGCTGCAGGCCTTGGGCGCGCGCCGGGTGCTCGCGCTGAACACGGTCGGCGGCATCACCGAGCGCTTCGGGCCGCGGGTGCTGGCCTGCCCGGACCAGATCATCGACTACACCTGGGGTCGTATCTCGACCCTGTGCGAGGAGCCCGGCACCGAGGTGCTGCACGTGGATTTCGGCGACCCCTACACGCCGGCGCTGCGGGCCGAAGTGCGGGCCGCGGCCGCGCACGCCGGAGTCGCGCTGGTCGATGGCGGCTGCTACGGCGCGACCCAGGGTCCGCGTCTGGAAACGAAGGCGGAAATCGCGCGGATGCGGCGCGACGGTTGCGATCTGGTCGGCATGACCGGAATGCCGGAGGCGGGTCTCGCGCGTGAACTCGGTCTCGATTACGCCTGTCTGGCGATCGTCGCGAACTGGGCCGCCGGTGCCGGACCCGACCCCGACGAACAGATCACGCTGCAGGACGTGCTCGACAACGTGGCCGCCGCGAGCGCCGGTCTCGGCCCGCTGCTGCAGGCGTTGCTGGCGCGCGATTGAGGTGCGCATCGAGCGGCGCGCGCGATTCGATTGATGGCGTGAATCGTGGTGGTTTCGTAGACCTGCGCGGGGACGCGTCCCGGTCGCCGCGCGTCCGCTGTCCTCTTGCGTACCGGTCCGGCTCAGGCATACTCGCCCTGTGCGAAAGCCGACCGCGCCGCCGCACGTCACCGCATCCCAATCGAGGTCATACAGGAATATGCCGTACGGAACAGTCAAGTGGTTCAACGATGCCAAGGGATTTGGCTTTATCGCTCCCGAGGATGGCAGTGCCGATGTGTTCGTGCATTTCAGCGCGATCAACGCCAAGGGTTTCCGCAGCCTGCAGGAAGGGCAGCGGGTGAGCTACGAAGTGCAGCAGGGCCCGAAAGGCGCACAGGCTGCAGGCGTCGTCCCCGTCGCCTGAGGTTCGCGGCCCCGTGTCGCAGACCCATTCCAGGCCCCGCTTCGGCGGGGCCTTCTTCGTTCCGGCGATGCGGTTGGTCGCCCTCCGCCGAGCGCGTGGATGAAACGACCGCTGCGCATCGCGATCGTCGGCTACGGCACCGCCGGTCAGGCCCTGGCGCTGGCGTTGAGCGCCGACGAACATCGCGTCGAAGTTTTCGAACGGGTGCCCGATCCCGGGCCGGTCGGTGCCGGTTTCCTGCTGCAGCCGACCGGCCTGTGCGCGCTGTGGTCGCTGGGCCTGCTGCCGGAGGCGCTGGCGCACGGTGCGCCGGTGCATCGCCTCTACGGCGAGACCACCGCCGAGCGCCCGGTGATGGACATGCGTTATCGCGAGCTGGATCCGGCCCTGTACGGGCTGGGCATGCAACGCGGCGCGATCTTCCGCCTGCTGGATGCCGCCTGGCGCGAGGCGCGGACCCTGCACTGCGGCCGCGAGATCGTGCGCATCGACCACGAACGCGGCGTGGTGCACGACGCCGATGGCGAGGCGCACGGCGGTTTCGACCTGATCGCGATCGCCGACGGCGCGGCCTCGCCATTGCGGGCGACGATCGGCGAGATCGCGCTGGACCGGCCGTATCCGTGGGGTGCGCAATGGTGTCTGGTCCCGGCCGCGGATTGGCCCTGGCCCGGCGAACTGCGCCAGCGATACCGCCTCGCCCGGCGCATGGTCGGCATGCTGCCGGTCGGCACCCGTCCGGACGACCCGGTGCCGCGACTCAGCTTTTTCTGGAGCGTGCCGGCCGCCGCGCTGGCCGAGGCCGGCCGCGATCCGCAGCGCTGGCGCGAGGACGTGGCCGAAGTCTGGCCGGAGGTGTTGCCTTACCTGCGCGACACCGCGATTCCCGGGGGGCTGGCGCAGGCGCGCTATCGCGACAGCGTGCTGCGCCGCTGGCATCGCGGCCGCGCGGTGCTGGTCGGTGACGCCGCGCATGCGATGAGCCCGCAGCTCGGCCAGGGCGCGAACATGGCCCTGCTCGACGCGCTGGCGCTGCGCGACGCACTGCGCGCGGCGCCCGATCCGTCGGCGGCGCTGCCGGTCTACGAGCGTGCGCGTCGCGCGCATCTGCGCATGTATCACCTGTGGAGCCGCTGGCTGACCCCGTTGTTCCAGTCGGAGCACGACCGGATCGCTGCGCTGCGCGATGTCGTGTTCCATCCGCTGTCGCGCATTCCCGGCAGCCGCGGGCAGTCGCTGCGCGTGCTCACCGGCACCCGCCGCGGCTGGTTCGGCGCCTGGCCCTTGCCCGACGCCTTCCTGCGCGCGCTCGCGGAGCGGTAAATTCGCGTTTTCGGCAGCAGGCGGCGGCCCCACGATGCGTCCAGAACAGAACGCGACCCATGCGGTGCGCAACCAGCCGCCCGAATTCGGTCCCTGCGACCTGTGGGCCGGCGACCCCGCACTGCGCGAGGCGGTGACGCGGGAGGGCGGCGCGGCCTTCGCCGACCACCTGCAGACCTACGGTCGGCTCGCCGGCGATGCGCTGTATCGGCTGAGCTGGGACGCGCACCGCGACCGCCCGCGCCTGCGCAGCCACGACCGCTTCGGCCATCGCATCGACACGGTCGAATTCCATCCCGCCTATCACGAGATCATGGCGACCGCGATCGCGCACGGCGTCGCCGGGCTGTCGTGGGCCCCGCGGACCTGGGAACTGACGGCACCGGGCGCGCACGTCGCCCGCGCCGCGCTGAGTCATCTGCACCATCAGGTCGAACCGGGCACCAGTTGCCCGTTGACCATGACCCATGCCGCGGTGCCGGCGCTGCGCCGCGAACCCGCGCTGCGCGCCTGGGCCGACAAGGCCGCGGCCGCGCATTACGACCGCCGCGACCTGCCGATCGCGGACAAGCCCGGCGTCACCCTCGGCATGGGCATGACCGAGAAACAGGGCGGCAGCGACGTGCGCAGCAACGAGACCGTGGCGCAGCCGCTCGGCGGCGACACGTATGCGCTGACCGGGCACAAGTGGTTCTTCTCCGCGCCGATGAGCGACGGCTTTCTGGTGCTGGCGCAGGCGCCCGGCGGGCTGAGCTGTTTCCTGATGCCGCGGCGTCTCGACGACGGCGCGAAAAACGCCTTCGCGATCCTGCGCCTGAAGGACAAGCTCGGCGATTGGTCCAACGCGTCGTCCGAAGTGGAATTCGCCGGCGCGCATGCCTGGCGGGTGGGCGAGGAAGGGCGCGGCGTGTCGGTCATCATCGAGATGGTGATGCTGACCCGGCTCGACTGCATGCTCGGTTCGGCCGCGGAGATGCGCATGGCCCTGCTGCAGGCGCTGCATCACTGCCGGCACCGGGTCGCCTTCGGCCGGCGCCTGATCGAACAGCCGCTGATGCGCAACGTGCTCGCCGACCTCGCGATCGAATCCGAGGCCGCGACCGCGTTCGCCCTGCGCGTCGCCGGCGCGGTCGACCGCGCGCCGCGGGACGCGCACGAAGCCGCATTCGCGCGGATCGCGACCGCGATCGGCAAGTTCTGGGTCTGCAAACGCGCGCCGGCGTTCGTCAACGAGGCCCAGGAATGCCTCGGCGGCGCGGGCTACGTCGAGGAATCGATCCTGCCGCGGCTGTACCGGCAGGCGCCGCTGAATTCGATCTGGGAGGGCAGCGGCAACATCCAGTGTCTGGACGTGCTGCGTGCGCTGCAGCGCGAACCGGCGACGCTGCAGGCGTTGCGCGCGGAACTCGTCGCCGCGACAGGGCGGCATCCGGCCTTCGATGCCGCGGCCGACGCCGCGCTGGCCGCGGTCGCAGCGCTGGGCACGCTCGACCCGCACGCCGCGCAGGCCGAAGCGCGGCGGCTGGTCGAAAGGCTCGCACTGGCGCTGCAGGCGGCCGTCCTGCTGCGTGGCAACAGCCCGCTGGCCGATGCCTTCTGCCGCAGCCGGCTCGACGGCGGCCGCGGTGCGGTCTTCGGCACGCTGGTCGCCGCGGAAGATATCGACAGCGCGCTGGCGCGCGTCGGAGGATGAGACGATGAAACGACTGCCGCTGCGCCCGCTGCTGGCGCTCGCCGTGTGCCTGGCCTCGGCCGCGCTGCTGCTGCGTGCGCAACCCCGTCGCGACTGGCCGCCGCCGCTGGCGCCGGCGGCCGAACGCGCCGACGAAATCCGCGTCGACAAATCCGACCGCCGCATGCAGTTGCTGCGCGGTGGCCGGGTGCTGAAGTCCTATCGCATCGTGCTCGGCGACGCGCCGGTCGGGCGCAAGACGCAGCAGGGCGACGAGCGCACGCCGGAAGGCCGCTACCGCATCACCTTCCGCAACGACAAGAGCCGGTTCCATCTGTCGCTGCGGGTGTCCTATCCCGACGAGGCCGACCGCGCCCAGGCCCGGCGTCGCGGCGTCGATCCCGGCGGCGACATCATGATCCACGGCGGCACGCCGCCGGGATACCGGCGCGACTGGACCGACGGCTGCATCGCCGTGACCAACGACGAGATCGAGGAGATCTGGCGCCTGGTGCCGGTGGGCACGCCGATCCGGATCGATCCCTGAACGGCAGCGGCGAGCCGCTGCCGGATCGCGGCAGCGCAGCCATGCTGAAGCCGGAGAGGCCTAGGCTATGATGCGGCCTGCGCCGCGTTCCCTGCACAAGCTGCCAGTGCGCGCGGATGCGTCACGAAACATGTCTCCGGAATCGCGAAGAATGCGCTGTCTGCTCCACATCGGTACCGAAAAGACCGGAACCACCCTGCTGCAGGACTGGCTCTACGCCAATCGCGAGGCCTTGTCCGCCCGCGGGATCTTCCTCGGCGATGTGCTGGAGCGCAACAACAACCGCAAGCTCGCCGCGTATTTCCAGGGATATCTGGACGATTACCATCGGGCCCGCGGAATCGCCGACGAGGCCGGGCGGGATGCGTTCTTCTCGGGGTTCGAGCAGGATTTCGCCCGCGAGGTGGAGGCCGCGAAGCGGAACCACCATGCGATGGTCATCAGCTCCGAGCATTTCCACAGCCGGGTACGCGACCAGGAGCGGATCGCATCGCTGCGGGGGTTCCTGGACCGGCATTTCGACCGGGTCGATGTCGTCTGCTATTTCCGGGAACAGTCGGAGATGTTGCGCAGCCTCTACAGCACGGCGATGCGGGTTTCGCATACCGCCTCGATGGCGCAGTTCCAGAAGGACACCATCGGCTACTACTGCGACTTCCACGAAATCGCCAGACGCTGGTCCGGAGCGTTCGGCAGGGAGCGCTGCGATTTCAGGATCTACGACCGACGCGCGTTCGTCGGCGGCGACATCCGCAGGGATTTCATCGCGCTGCTGCCCGAGGTGACGGATCCGGATGTGCTGGACTACGCCATCGCCAGTTCGAACGAATCCCTCAGCGCCGTCGAATTGTCCCTGTACCGGCTGGTCAACGAGAGAGTCCCCTACTGGAACGACGACACCGGCGGCATCGACCTGCGGAACCTCCGTCTCAAGGCCGCGATCTCCGCATGCGATGCGCTCAAGGTCGGCCGGGCGACGAACGACTGCGCTGCGGAGATCCGCGAACTCTACCGTGAATCCAATCGTCGGCTTTCCGATGAGTTCTTCGGCGGCCGCCCGCTGTTCGACGTGCCGCCATCGGCTTCGGACGATGGCGCGACGCCGGTTTTTTCGCTGGACGAAGTCGACGCGATGCTGCAGGCGCTGCTGGGCGCGCTGATCGAGGCGACCCGGGCGAAGCCGGAATAGGCCGGGTCGGTCGCCTGCGCGCACGAACGTCTTGCCGGAAGCCGGCGGGCCTCGCGCGATCAGTCGCCGAACTCGCGGCGCGAGAAATCCAGCAGCGCAAGCAGGGTGACCGCGATCGCGCCGACGCTGGCGACGATCAGCACCTGATCCAGATGCTGCTGCTTGTTGGCCAGCGCCTGCACCGGCATCGACCACGGATACCAGGGGCCGAAACGCTCGGACTGACCGATCAGGAAGCCCATCACGGTCGCGGTCATGCCGGTGGCCACGGCCACCGTGAAACTGCTCCAGCGGATCGAGATCCACAACTGCAGGCCGCACATCAGCAGGGCGCCGACCCAGATCGGCAGCGAAAGCAGCCCGATCATCGCGAACGGCGGCGGCCCGGCGATGCCGAACTTCGGCTGCAGCACGGCCAGGGCCCAGCCGCCGAGGGGAATCAGCACGGCCAGGATCGACTGCGCCAGTGCGACCATGCCGATCAGCGCGGCGCTCTTGGCCAGATAGTGCGCGTGCCGCGGCAGCGGCAGCGCGAGCAGATGCTTCCACTGTCGGTCGCGGTGCTCCAGACCGGCCAGCAGCGCCGCCTGCAGGGTCACGAACAGCGGCAGCATCAACAGCGCCCACAACCCCATCACCGACTTCGTCAGCGTCTCCCAGGCCTCGTCGGGCGCCATCGGCGGACGTCGGTCGAAGTTCATGAAGGTCATCTGCAGCACGTAGAGGGCGACCACCACCAGCGGTGCCACCAGGCACATGCGCAGCGCGAGGGTCCCGCGCAGTTTCAGCCCTTCAACGACGATGCAGCGCAGCAGCGGGCTCATGCGACGCGCTCCAGCGCGGCCTCGGCGGCGCAGTCTGCGCGTCCGCCGTCCTCGGTCAACGCGAAGAACAGCGACTCCAGCGACGGCCGCTCGCGTGCCAGATGCGATACGCCGATCCCGTGCTGCACCAGCAATCGATTGATCTCGGCGTCGCCGCGCCGCTGCGGCGAGAGCGAGAGCGTGTCGCCGTCGCGGTCGAGGACGTGTTCGCCATGTTCCGCGAGCAGCCGACCGGCGCGCTCCGGCGCATCGCAGCGCAAGGTCAGTCGAGGCCCCGCGCGTTCGCGCAGCGTCGCAAGCGTGCCCTCGAAGCGCATCCTGCCGTCGTGCAGCACGCCGACATGGCTGGCGACCTGCTCGACTTCGGCCAGCAGATGGCTGGAGACGAACACGGTGAGGCCGTCTTCGTCGCGCAGCGTGCGCAACAGTCGGCGCATGTCGAGGATGCCGGCGGGGTCCAGACCGTTTCCCGGTTCGTCGAGGATCAGCAGTTTCGGCCGCCCGAGCAGGGCGAGCGCGATCGCCAGGCGCTGACGCATGCCCAGCGAATACTCGCGTACGCGACGATCCGCGGCGTCGCGCAGATCCACCCGTTCCAGCGTTTCGTCCACGCGGGCGCGCGGTGCGTCGAGCAGGCGGCGGGTGATCTCCAGGTTGCCTCGTCCGCTCAGGTGTCCGTACAGCGAAGGCATTTCGACCAGAGCGCCGATCCCGCCGAGCGCGGTACGGGTCAGCGGCTGTCCGAACAGTTCGACGCTGCCGCCGTCCCGACGCAGCAGACCCAGCAGCAGGCGGATGGTGGTGGTCTTGCCGGCTCCGTTGGGGCCGAGAAAGCCGTAGATGCTGCCCGCAGGCACTTCGATGTCCAGGTCGCGAACGCCGTGGCCGCCGGGAAAGCTTCGGGTGAGTCCCCGGGTGCGGATGGCCGGGGTCATGGTCGCGGACTGTCTGGGCATACGGCGAGGCTATCGACGCGCCGGTCGCGCTCCATGTGCCGGTGGTTGGTCAACTTCAAGCGGGTCGAATGCAAGCGGGCCGACTTCAGGCGACGTCCGGGCGCGCGGATGCGCATTGCTGCATCGCACGATGCCCCAAGGTCCAGTAGCGTCGGCTGCGCGCAGGCGCCAGCATCGTCGCGTCATCGGCCATGGAGGTGCGACATGCGACGCAGGGCAGGGTGGTGGGCGGTGTTGTGCGCGGGATTGGCGCTGTTCGCCGCGAGCGCGGCGCAGGCGGCCTGCGTGGACAATGTGGTGCTGGTGCACGGCAATGCCGGTCGGCCGGCGGATTTCGACAACACGTACAGCGAACTGATCCGGCGCGGCTACGCCGCCGGGCAGATCTTCCGGCCCGACTGGGGCAGCAAGGTCTGTCCGGCCTGCAACGACCACAGCGGCAGCGAGGAGACGCCGGTCGAACGCGCGATCGTCGATGCGATCGCCACCTCGTGCACCGGTCGCATCGACGTGATCGGCCATTCGATGGGCGCGACGCTTTCGGCGCGCGTGATCGACCGGATCGCCGCGCGCGGCTACGTCGATGCCTTCGTCGGCATCGCCGGTGCCTTCCGCGGGCTGTGGACCTGCGGCACCTATCCGTTCAACGTCGCCACGTCCACCTGCGGCGCCTGGGGGCTGTCGGTGGGCAGTCCGCTGCTGACCGGGCTGTCCGGGCGCAGTTTCGGATCACGCATGTATTCGATGAAGTCCTGGACCGACCAGATCGTGTGCGCGACCGGCGTCTGCACCGTCGGCGGCGTGCACAGTTCACAGATCACGGGCGAAACCGCGACGTATACCTTCGCCACCGGCCATTTCGGTCTCCTCACCGGCACCGCGGCGTTCCAGGCCGACCGCATCCGCTGAGCGGCCCGGATCGCGACGCTTGCGGTGGCGCCGATGAATGTGATTAATTGAGGCCATCGATCAATCAGGGATGGCCTCGTCCGGGCAGGGAACGCCGGCGCCGCAGGGCGGCGTCGCGGCCCGCGTCCGGTCGCGCAGTCCCGCAGGGAAGCCAAGGGGACTCATGTACGGCGTCATTTTCGATTTTCTGCGCAGCTACGTCATCGAGCGCCACGGCGGCCGCCCGACCTGGGACAAGCTTCTGGACGAAGCCGGCATCGGCTACAAGGTGTATTTCCCGGTCGCGCAATATCCGGACGAGGAGATCGTCAATCTCGCCACCACCGCCGCGCGCATGCTCAACGTGCCGCTGCCGGCGGTGCTGGAGGATTTCGGCAATTTCGTCGGCCCTTCGCTGGTGACCTACTACGAAATGTTCGTGCGCCCGGAGTGGCGCACCTTCGAGGTGCTGGAGAACGCCAGCTACAAGATCCACGACGCCATCCACAAGCACAATCCCAAACGCAATCCGCCCGAACTGCGCGCCTTCCGTCAGGGCGAGCACCGGATGCTGCTCACCTACCACTCCGAGCGCAGGCTGTGTTTCGTCGCCAAGGGCATCGTCCGCGGCCTGGCACAGAAGTACGGCGAGGACATCGAGGTCCGCGAGACCCAGTGCATGCACTACGGCGCCGAGCGCTGCCACTTCGAGATCATCCGCCGGCCGAAGCCGGCCGCAGGCGAGAGCGGGTTCTGGAGCTGAGGCTCCGGGCCTGAAGTTCCGGAGCCGATCGACCCCGCGGCATGGGGCCGGGCGGGGCGCGGACGCAGCCTCGGCAGCCGGGGGGGCGATGCGGTAAGGTAGCAGGCTGTCCGCAACCCCACGTTTCCTGCCCGTGCCCGCCGATTCCCCGACGGCCGCCCCGGCTACGCCCGAGGCCGCCACCTACGCCCCCCGCACCGTCGAAACCGCCGCCCAGGCCTTTTGGCGCGACACCCGTGCCTTCGAGGTCCGCGAGGACAGCGGTCGACCCAAGTACTTCTGCCTGTCGATGCTGCCGTACCCCTCGGGCGCGCTGCACATGGGCCATGTGCGCAACTACACCATCGGCGATGTCATCAGCCGTTACCGGCGGATGACCGGCCACAACGTGCTGCAGCCGATGGGATGGGATGCCTTCGGCCTGCCGGCCGAGAACGCCGCGATCAAGAACAAGACCGCGCCGGCGGCCTGGACCTACGCCAACATCGACCACATGCGCGGCCAGTTGCAGGCGCTGGGCTACGCGATCGACTGGTCGCGCGAGTTCGCCACCTGCCGCCCGGACTACTACGTCCACGAACAGCGCATGTTCGTGCGGCTGATGAAGAAGGGCCTGGTCTATCGCAAGAACTCGGTGGTCAACTGGGACCCGGTCGATCAGACCGTGCTCGCCAACGAGCAGGTCATCGACGGTCGCGGCTGGCGCTCCGGCGCGATCGTCGAGAAACGCGAAATCCCGCAGTGGTTCCTGAAGATCACCGCCTACGCGCAGGAACTGCTGGACGGCCTCGACGCGCTGCCGGGCTGGCCGGATTCGGTCAAGACCATGCAGCGCAACTGGATCGGCCGCAGCGAAGGCCTGGAGATCCAGTTCCGCGTCGATGGCGAGGACGAGCCGTTGACCGTCTACACGACGCGCCCCGACACCCTGATGGGCGTGACCTTCATCAGCATCGCCGGCGAACATCCGCTGGCGCTGAAGGCGGCCGCATCGAATCCCGAGCTGGCCGCGTTCCTGGCCGAACTGCGCCGGGGCGGCGTGTCCGAGGCCGAAGTGGAGACCCAGGAAAAGCGCGGCATGGCCACCGGCCAGTGGGCGATCCATCCGGTCACCGGCGAGGACGTGCCGATCTATGTCGCCAATTTCGTGTTGATGGGCTACGGCACCGGCGCGGTGATGGCGGTACCGGCGCACGACCAGCGCGACTGGGAGTTCGCCAAAACCTACGGCCTGCCGGTGCGACCGGTGATCGTGTCGGCGGCGGTGCGCGATGCGCTGGCGGAGATCGCCTCGCATGTCGCCGGCCACGACGATCCGATGGCGGTCGCGCTCGGCGCGCATGCGCCGGTGGACGTGGTCGAGATCGACGCCGCGGTCGCGGTGGTGCGCGAATACTTCGAGCACATCGAGCAGGGCGCGGCCTATGTCGAACGCGGCCTGCTGATCAATTCCGGCGACTACGACGGGTTCGACTACGACGGCGCCTTCGACGCGCTGGCCGCGCGTTTCGAAGCCGCGGGCACCGGGCGTCGCAAGGTCAACTTCCGCCTGCGCGACTGGGGCGTGAGCCGCCAGCGCTACTGGGGCTGCCCGATTCCGGTGATCTACTGCCCGACCTGCGACGCGGTGCCGGTGCCCGAGGATCAATTGCCGGTGCTGCTGCCGGAGGAAGTGCAGGATGCCTTCGCCGCCGGCGCGGTGATTTCGCCGATCAAGGCCGATCCGAACTGGCGGAAGACGACCTGTCCGCAGTGTGGCGGCTCGGCCGAGCGCGAGACCGACACCTTCGACACCTTCATGGAGTCGAGCTGGTACTACGCCCGCTACACCTCGCCGGGCGCGGCCGACATGGTCGACGGCCGCGCGAAATACTGGACACCGGTCGACCAGTACATCGGCGGCATCGAGCACGCGATCCTGCACCTGCTGTACTTCCGATTCTATCACAAGCTGCTGCGCGACGAAGGCCTGGTGAACAGCGACGAGCCGGCTGTCAACCTGCTGTGCCAGGGCATGGTGATCGCGGAGACGTTCTATCGCGACAACCCCGACGGCTCGAAGGACTCGATCAACCCGGCCGACGTCGAGATCGAACGCGACGACAAGGGCCGTATCGTCGGCGCGAAGTCGAAGGCCGACGGCGCGCCGGTGAAGATCGGTCACGTCGAGAAGATGTCGAAATCGAAGAACAACGGCGTCGATCCGCAGGCGATGGTCGACAAGTACGGCGCCGACACCGTGCGCCTGTTCTCGATGTTCGCCGCGCCGCCGGAACAGTCGCTGGAGTGGAACGAGGCCGGCGTCGAAGGCATGTCGCGCTTCCTGCGCCGGTTCTGGCGCGAAGTGACCACGCATGCGGCCCAACCCGATCACCCTGAGGTCGATGTCGCCGCCCTGAATGCGGCGCAGAAGACGCTGCGGCGCCAGTTGCACGAGGCGATCCAGAAGATCGGCGACGACTACGGTCGCCGCTACAGCTTCAACACCGCGATCGCGGCGCTGATGGAATTGCTCAATCACGTCTCGAAGTTCGACGACATGACCGATCAGGGCCGTGCGGTGCGCCATGAAGTGCTGCAGACGATGGTGCTGCTGCTCAACCCGGTGACGCCGCACGTCAGCCATCACCTGTGGCAGGTGCTGGGCAACGCCGAGACCCTGCTGGAGGACCTGCCGTTCCCGCGGGCCGACCCCGCCGCGCTGGTGCGCGATGCGGTGACCCTGGCGGTGCAGGTCAACGGCAAGCTGCGCGGCACGATCGAGGTCGGCGTGCAGACGCCGAAGGACGAGATCGAGGCGCTGGCCCTGGCCGAGCCCAACGTCGTCCGCTTCATGGAAGGCATGACGGTGAAGAAGATCATCGTCGTGCCCGGCAAGATCGTGAACATCGTCGCCGGCTGATCCGGCCGGTCGCGCCGCCGCTTGCCGCGGTGCGATCGTCGCGGCTTGCCCCCGGCCCCTGCCTCCGCCAGACTCCGCCCATGAACATCCTTCGCCCCGCCTGCGTCCTCCTGCTCGTCTCGGCCTTGTCCGCCTGCGGTTTCCATCTGCGCAACGCGGTGGCGCTGCCGGACGATCTGGGCCCGGTCGCGGTGACCGCCACCGACCCCTACAGCCCGCTGGCCGATGCCCTGGGGCGCTCGCTGGAACTGGCCGGCGCCACGCCCGCGGCGGCGGATGCGCTGGACGGCGCGACCCGGCTGGAGATCCTGTCCGAGAAATGGGCCGACCTGCCGATTTCGGTCGACACCTTCGGTCGCGCCCAGGAATACAGCCTGCGCTACGCCGTGGTGTTCCGGCTGCGCAAGACCGACGGCGCCGAGCTGGTGCCGCAACAGGCGGTGGAGCTGTCGCGCGATTACATCGCGCCGCCGGCCGACGCGATCGGCCGCAGCAGTGAACGCGAGCTGCTGGTCAAGGAGATGCGCCGCGACATGAGCGCCTCCATCCTGCGCCGGATCGACGCCACGCTGCGCGCGCCGACCGCCGCGTCCGCGCCCTGAGCCGGCGCCGCGGCCCGCCCCGCGATGGAACTGACGCCGGAACGCCTGATCGCCCAGCTCGAGGCCGAGCCGCTGCGCCCGGTGTACCTGATCGCCGGGCCGGAGCCGTTGCGGGTGCTGGAGGCCGCCGACGCCGTGCGCGCCCACGCCCGCGACCAGGGCATCGCCGAGCGCGAGGTCTTCGACGTCGAAGGCCGCGATTTCGACTGGAACCTTTTGACCCAGAGCTTCGGCGCGATGAGCCTGTTCGCCTCGCGGCGCCTGATCGAACTGCGCATGCCTTCGGCCAAGCCCGGCAAGGAAGGCGCCGAGGTCCTGTCCGACTTCTGCGAACAGGCGCCGCCGGACCTGATCCTGCTGATCACCGGCGATGACTGGAGCCGCCAGCACGGCGGCAAATGGAGCGAAGCGATCGCCCGCGTGGGCCATCACGCGATCGCCTGGGCGCTCAAGCCACATGAATTGACCGAGTGGGTCGAGCGCCGCCTGCGCGCGCGCGGGCTGCGCGCGGAGCGCGATGCCGTCGAGCGGCTGGTCGAACGGGTCGAAGGCAATCTGCTCGCCGCTGCGCAGGAAATCGACAAACTCGCCTTGCTGTCCGACGGCCAGCCGATCGATCTGGCGCGGATGGAATCCTACGTCGCCGACGCCGCGCGGTTCGACATCTTCCGCCTGCTCGATGCGGCCCTGAACGGCCAGGGCGCGCTGGCCCTGCGCATGCTGCACGGCCTGCGCGCCGAGGGCGAAGCGGTGCCGGCGCTGATGGGCATGCTGGTGATGGAGCTGCAGCGGGTCGCCGCATTGGCGCGGGTCAACGCGCGCGGCGGCAATCTTGCCGCGGAGTTCAAGGCGCAGCGGGTCTGGGATTCGAAACAGGCGGTGTACCGGCGTGCGCTGCAGCGCCACGACGCCGCGCGCTGGGAGCGGCTGGTGATCGAGGCCGGCCGGGTCGACCGCATCGCCAAGGGCCGGCCGCGGATCGGCGAGGAGCCGGCCGATGCCTGGCTGGCGCTGGAGCGCCTGCTGCTGGCGATGGCCGAGGCGCGCGGCGCGCAGTTGCTGACTCGTCGCTCTGCCGGCTGATCGCGGCATGTTGTTGCGCGCGTTCTACGGCGGCACCTTCGACCCCGTGCACAACGGCCATCTGGCGATCGCGCGCGCGGCCCGCGACGCGCTGGGCACCACGATCTGGTTGATGCCCGCGGCCGACCCGCCGCATCGCGCCGCGCCCGGCGCCACCGCCGAGCACCGCGCGGCGATGCTCGATCTCGCGATCGAAGGCCAGGCCGGCCTGCGCGTCGATCGCCGCGAGCTGCAGCGCGCGATCGGTAGCGATGCGCCCAGTTTCACCATCGACACCCTGCACGAGCTGCGCGCGAAGTTCGGCGAACAGGCGCCGCTGGCGTTCGTGATCGGCGCCGACAGCCTGCACGGCTTCGCCGACTGGAAGGCGCCCGAAGCGCTGATCGCCGGTGCCCATTGGGTGGTCGCCGAGCGTCCCGGCAGCGCCCTGGACGAACACCTGCCGCCGCCGGTGGCGCGGCTGGTCGCCGGGCGCTGGACCCTCGATCCGGCCGCCCTGCGCACCAGCCCCGGCGGCCGGGTGCTGCGCCTGCGCCAGCCCACCACCCCCGAATCGGCGACCCAGATCCGCCGCCGGATCGCCGCCGGCGAGACCTGGCATCACCTGCTGCCGCTGCCGGTGGCCCGCTACATCGTCGCGCATGGCCTCTACGGCAGCACCGCGCTGCCGCCGGTCCGCCCGGCCGGGGCGGGCGGAGCGGGCGAGACGTCAGGGGTATAATCCGGCCACCCCACGCGAGGACCGCTCTTGTCCAGTTCCAGCAATGCGCACGTCATCAAGACCGTGCTGCCCAAGCCGCCGCCGTCCGCGGATGTCCTGCTCGCCCAGGTCCGCGCCGCGGTCGAAGACCTCAAGGCCAAGGACACGATCGAGATCGACGTCCGCGGCAAGACCAGCGTCTGCGACTTCCTGGTGATCGCGTCCGGCACCTCGACCCGGCACGTCAAGTCGATCGCCGACGAAGTGGTGCGCAAGGTCAAGGACCTCGACGTGCTGCCGCTCGGCGTCGAAGGCGAACGCGAAGCCGAGTGGGTCCTGGTCGATCTGGGCGATGTCGTCGTCCACGTCATGCTGCCCCGGGTGCGCGAGTTCTACGCACTGGAGCGGCTGTGGACGGTCGGCGACCAGCCGCCGGAGGCCGGCCGCGACGACTGAGTTCCGCAACGGCGACCGCATGAGCGATCCCTACAACAGCACACCGGCTTCCGGCGCCCTGCCGCCACGACCGCCGCTTCCGCCGCGCGGCGCCCCTGTTGGCGGCCCGTCCCTCACCGACGCGATGGTCACCACCGCCTTCGAACTGCCCGGCTACCGCGTGGTCGAGAGTCTGGGCATCGTCCGCGGTATCGTCGTGCGCTCGCGCTCGGTGGTCGGCAATTTCATCGGCGGCCTGCAAAGCCTGTTCGGCGGCAACATCACGATCTACACCGAACTTTGCGAACAGGCGCGTTCGGACACCTACCGCGACATGCTGGCCCATGCCCGCCAACTGCGCGCCAACGCGATCATCGGCATGCGCTACGACGCCACCGAGATCATGACCGGCCTGACCGAAGTGCTCTGCTACGGCACCGCGGTGGTGGTCGAACGGATCGAGCGCTGAGCCGGGGGAAGACGCCCGGACGCTTCAGCCCAGCACCCGCGGCGCCAGCCATTCGCCGACGATCGTGATCGCGACGATCCCGATCAGATTCAGCCACAGACCCACCCGGATCATGCGCCGGATCGGCACCATGCCGGTGCCGTAGGCGATCGCGTTGGGCGCGGTGCCGGCGGGCATCATGAACGCCAGACTCGCCGCCATCGACGCGGTGAACACCAGCACCAGCGGCGGCAGACCGGTCGCCACCGACACCGCGCCGACCACCGGCAGGAACGCCGCCAGCGTCGCCACGTTCGACATGAATTCCGATGCCAGCACGGTCAGCGCGGCCAGCAGCAGCACCACCAGCAGCGGCGACAGCGCGCCCATGCCCGAGAGCGTCTGCCCGAGCCAGGCGCTGACCCCGTGCGCCTCCATCGCCGCGGCCACGCTCAGGCCGCCACCGAACAGCAGGGCGACGCCCCAGGGAATGCGCTCGGCGGTCTTCCAGTCCAGCAGTCGCGTCCGCGGCGCGTCGTCGGCGCCGGCGGGCAGGGCGAACAGCAGCAGCGCGCCGAAGATCGCGATCGCGGTGTCGTTGAGGCCGGTCAGTGCCGGAAGCTTCTTCAGCAGCGGCGCGAACATCCACGCCAGCGCGACCAGCAGGAAGACCGCCAACACCCGCCGCTCCGGACGCGTGATCGCGCCCAGCGCGCGGCGCCGTTCGGCCAGCAGCGCCGCGGCTTCGGCGCTGGTGCCGTGTCCGCGCAGCGGCCAGGCCAGCACCACCCACGCCGCCAGCAGCATCGCCGCCATCAGCGGCACGGCGATCAGCATCCACTGCGCGAAGCTCAGTTCCAGGCCCTGCTTGTCGAGGTAACTCATCGCGATCAGATTGGTCGGCGAACCCACCGGCGTGCCGATGCCGCCGATCGAGGCGGCGTAGGCCACCATCAGCACCAGCGCCGCGGTCAGCGCCGCCTGCGCATCGCGCGTCAGCGCGCCGCCGTGGGCGACCGCCTGCGCCACGCCCAGTGCGGTCGGCATCAGCATCAGCGTGGTCGCGGTGTTGGAGATCCACATCGACAGCAGCCCTGCGGCCAGTGCGAAACTGCCGACCAGGGCCACCGGCCGGGTGCCGACGGCGGCGATCATGCCCAGCGCGATCCGTTGATGCAGGCCCCAGCGTTCGATCGCGGTGGCGACGATGAAGCCGCCGATGAACAGGAAGATGATCGGATCGGCGTAGGCCGCGGTCGCCGCGGTCGAGGTGGCGATCCCGCCCAGCGGCAGCCACACGATCGGCAGCAGCGACGTGGCCGCGATCGGCACCGGCTCGGTCACCCACCACACCACCATCCAGGCCAGCAGGCAGAGCGTATGCCAGCCCGGTGCGTTCAGCCCGTCCGGCGGGCCGAGCGCGATCATCGCGATGGCCAGCGCCGGCCCCAGCACGGCGCCCAGACGCGCGACGCGCCCCGCATCTTCGGGCGTGGCGGGGACGGAGGGCGGCGCGGCGGCATCGCTCATGCGCAGTTGCGGGCAGTGGTGGCGCGGCCATGGTACAGGCTCGGCCGTGGCGCCCCGAGCCGCCAAGAGCCTGTTCAATAGCTCCGCATGCATCGCGCTGAGCCTGTGGGCGTGCGGAGCAAGGAGGAGAGAGGGAGTGGACGTCCGTCCACGACCGAGTGAGGACGCCGCGCCGTGCGCCCCCAGGCTCAGCCCTCCGGGTTGCGTCGCAGCGGCCCGCCAGCGCCCGCGCGCCGCAGGCATCGAAACGGTATGACCAGACGGCCAGTCTGGCGCTGCGCGACGCACGAACCCTGGCGGGCCGCTGCGGCGCAACGCGATACATGCGGAGCTATTGGACAGGCTCTAACATGCCGCGATGAAAGCCCGCCTGATCGCCGTCGGCGAACGCGCGCCCGCCTGGGTCGCCGACGGTTTCGCCGAATACCGCAAGCGGCTGTCGCACTGGTTGCCGCTGGAACTGGTCGAGATCGAACCCGGCCTGCGCGGCAAGGGCCGCGATCCCGTGCGTGCGACCGCGGACGAAGGCGCCCGGGTGCTCGCGGCGCTGCCGAAATCGTTGCATGCAAAATCGGCGCAGGTGATCGCGCTCGATGGCCGCGGCCGCATGCATTCGTCGGAACAGCTCGCGCAGCGCCTCCAACACTGGCGCAACGGCGGCCGCGATCTCGCCTTCCTGATCGGCGGCCCCGAAGGCCACGCCCCCGAGGTGCTGGCCCGCGCCGACGAGTCATGGTCGCTCGGTCCGCTGACCCTGCCGCACATGCTCGTGCGGCTGGTGCTGGCCGAACAGCTCTATCGTGCGGCGGCGCTGTTGGCCAATCACCCCTATCACCGGGCCTGAGCGGCGTCGCGGTCACGCAGGTGCGTGGACGCCTGCAGGTTCCGTCACATGCCCAGTGTGTGCCGTTTCACATGATATGAACGTCGCTCTGTTCAGAATCCGTGACCATTGCACCCATTTGCGGGCTCCCGCAGCGCCAGAGCCGGTATTGACGACGCCGGTCACAGTGCGCGCGCGCTTGCCGCGAATACGGTGCATCGCCTCCGATGCCGTTGCACCCGTCACCGGAGGCCCGCGGATCGCGCGCCGACGATCCGTGCGACTTCCCCCGTCGGCGCGCGTTCCGTGCGCATGCCCCGCCTGCGCACGGTCGAGGTGAAACATGTCCGACCTGTTCTGCAGCGTGTTCCATCGCGTGTCTCGCCGCGTGTCTCGCCGCGCCGGCTTCGTGCCGTCCTCGCGCCTGCGCGCACTGTCCGTGGTGCTGCTTTCGTGTGCGCTCGCCGGCTGCGGCGCCGCCGACGTGCAGGGGCGTGTCGGCGTCGTGCACAAGCGTCCGCCGCCGGCGGAAGCGCGCGAAGCGCGACCGACGTTGCCGCCTCGCCAGCCGCCTCCGGTCGCGGCACCGCAGCCCTTGCCCGATCTGCCCGCGGTCGGCGGCAACGTCAGCCCGGTGCTGTCCAAGCCGTTCATGGCCGATGCCGAGCGTTTCGGCGTGGTCGATGTGCGCCTGCATCCGGTCGAGGGCGTGCCCACCGGCTCGCCGCAACTGGTGACCTTCGGCGTGCCGTTCCCGCGCGGTTCGATCACCCAGACCGGGCTGTCGAAACTGCGCGTACTGGACGCGCGCGGCGCCGAGATTCCGGCCTTCGTCGAACAGCTCACGCCCTGGCGCCACGCCGGCAACGCCGCGCTCGACGGCACATCGGTGCGCATCGCCCGCATCCAGTTGCGCTACAGCTTCAGCGTGGCCCATCCCAACGCCGAGACCGTCCGCGTCGAATGGGGCTATACCGACCGCAGCCAGTCGCTGCCGTCGCTGGAAAACCCGCGCAACGGCTGGCAGCCGGTGACCAGCGGCAGCTTCGTCGCCGCCGATGGCGTGTCCGAACCGCGCGTCTACGCGGTACTGCCGTCGTCCACGCTGAGCAAGGGTCTGCTCAAGTTCGGGCCGATGCGGCCGTTCGCGCAGAACATCGCCGCCACCCGCGACGACCCGGCGACGATGGCCGCGACCGAGCACTATCCCGAATACAACGAGCAGATGTACGCATCGAAGAACTTTTTCTATGCGCACATCAACGAGGACGACCCGCGCGTCACCACTGCCAATCAGACACCGTACAAGAGCGCGGAAGGCGAGCCCTGGCTGTACGACCGCGTCTCGGCGTTCTACAGCCTGTATTTCCGCAGCGGCTTTTTCAAGGCACTGCGCGAATCCGTGCGCGCGGCCGAGTTCTATCGGGTCAATCTGTATCCGCCCGGCACCACGCCGGACGCCGCGGTCGGCGCGTTCCGGCTGAAGGCGCCCAATCCCGCCGGCTACATCGGCTCCAACGGCACCATGTACAGCTACGGCGAAGGTCTGGCCTACACCCACTGGGCCACCGGCGACGAACTGGCGAAGGAGGCCGTGCGCTGGACTGCGAAGGCGCACGAGGACGCCGGCGACGAGCCCGATCGCTGGTCGCCCACCGGCAGCTACACCGAGCGCCACATCGGCATCAAGCTGATGTCGCACGCCATCGCCTACGAAGTGTTCGGCGACGTGCCGTACAAGACCGGCGCCACCCGCACCTATCGCGAACGCCTGCTGACCATCACCGACAATCTGGTCTGGCACCAGAACGGCGCCGGCGGCGCGCTGCCCGCCAACCGCGTCGACGGCGGGCTGTGGAAGTACGGCAGCCAGGAAGGCAATGGCCCCAGCGGCAGCCTGCTGGTGAGCTTCTGGCAGACGCCCTACGTGATCGATTCGATGGTGCGCGCCTACGCGCTCACCGACAGCGCCGACATCGCCAACTTCATCCGCCGCACCGGCAACGCGCTGAAGTTCGGCGCCAAGTCGTATGCGCCCAACCAACGCACGGTGTACACCGGCGCGCCGGAAAACCTGCGTCTGGTCGACTACGTCACCCTGGTCGACGGCAGCACCTACGCCGCCGACGGCACCGGCCCCGAGCATGCGCTGTCGGTCGCCGGGGCGATGGCCTGGGCCTACTATTTCAGCAAGATCACCGGCCAGCGCGACGACACCCTCAAGGCCGCCGCGAACGAGCTCTATCGCACCTACAGCTACGAAACCAATTCCTGGACCCGCCCGACCGCGCCGGCCAGCGGGCTCAGTGCCTACCGCAACACGCCCTGGCGTCGCTACAACTGGACCTACCGCACCAGCGGCAGTCTGTCGTGGTGCCTGTCGGATGTGCGCTGGGTGAAGGACTGATTCCGTCCTTTCGCGCCGAACGCGCATTTTGTTCGACTGCACGAGTGGGACCGGAAAAGCGTCGTCATCCTCGCGAATGCGAGGACCCAAGCCTCAGCGGCGATCACGCATGGGTCCTCGCTTGGGTGAGGATGATGTTTTTTGTCTGTCGATGCGCGGATGGTCGCCGCGTCGCGCACAAAAAAGCCGCCGGTCGCCCGTCCACGACCGGCGGCAATGCCACGATGGACGCGTCGTCGCGCGGCCGTCCCGGGCCGCGCGACAATGTCACTGCCGGCTGATGCTGAAGTTCACCGGCACCAGGCCGTAGACCTGCACCGCCTGGCCGTTGCGGATCGCCGGCTTGAAGCTCCACTTGCGCAGCACCTGGCGACGCGCGGCGTCGTCGAGCCGGCGATTGCCGCTGCTGCGTTCGATCTCCACCGTGAGCGGCTTGCCGTTCACATCGACCAGCACCCGCAGCACCACCGTGCCTTCGATGCCGTCGAGCAGGGCCTCGCGCGGATAGGTCGGCGCCGGCGCGAAGGCGTATTCCAGACGCGTGCTCGGCAGCGGGTCCGGGCCGGGGATCGCCGGCGGCAGCGGGTCCGTGGTGGTCTCGACCGGCGCCACGTATTCGCTGCCGTTGGGCACGATCACGTCCTGGTTCACCGGTTGCGGTACCGGCTGCGGCTGCGTCACCGGCATCGACGTACGCGGCTGCGGTTGCTGGCGCACCACCGGGACTTCGATCGGGTCCGGCGGCGGCGGCGGTTCGACTCTGCGTTCTTCGTAGATCGGAACGACTTCTTCCTCCTCCACGATCTGCACCGGCGGCGACACCGGCACCAGCAGCAACATCAGTGCGGTGAGATTGATCGTGATCGCGCCGGCCAGACCCAGGATGCGGGCGGGCTGCATCTGCGCGAGAGCCTGCGGCAGGCCGGTGGCCTGGGGATGACGTTGGACCAGCACCATGGGACACCTCCGTCGGTTGGGGACGACGGTGTCAACGCGGCGATGCGGTGCGCGGGGTTGGCCCGCGCGAAATTTTTTATTGCGGCCCCGGAACGACGACACCCGCCGGTGGGCGGGTGTCGCAGGGTCGGTGAAGGCGTCGGCCTACTTGCCGAGTTCGAACACCACCGAGAGGTTGGCCGAGAGCGAGGTCTCGCCGGGGGAGACCGGGGTGTCGGCGCTTTCCATCGCCGCCATCTTCATCATCGGCATCGGCCCGGGCGGGTTGTAGCCGCCGCCTTCGTTGATGCTGACGATCCGGCGCACGCGCAGGCCGAGGGTCGCGGCGTACATCTCGGCGCGGGCCTGCGCCTTCTTCAGCGCGTTGCGGCGGGCCTCGTCGTAGGCGGCCTCGGGTTCGTCGATCTCGAACGACGGGCCGTTGATCTGGTTGGCGCCGCTGGCGACCAGCGCGTCCAGCACCTTGCCCAGCCGCGACACGTCGCGGACCTTCACGTTGACGGTGTTGCTGGCCTGATAGCCGGTGATGACCGGCGGCTGGTTCTCGGCGTAGCGATATTGCGGGTAGATGCTGATGCCGGCGGTCTGGACATCGCGTTCGGCGATGCCCGCGGCCTTGATCGCGGCCATCACGCGGGTCATCTGTTCGGCGTTGGCGCGCAGCGCGCCGTTGGCGTCGGCGGCCTGGGTGACCACGCCCCCGGAGAGCGTGGCGACATCGGGGATGCGGGTGGTGCGGGCTTCGGCACCGATCGACAGCAGCGTGCCGTCGGCGGGAGGCGGGGACGACTGGGCGGATGCGGTCATGGCGAAACCCGGGACGAGAAAGGGAACGAGCGCGAGGGCGTACAGACGGGTACGGAACGGACGGGTACGGATGCGTGACATGAGGGACTCCGGTGGTGGGGCCGGCGGGTGAACGCATGGTGAGCCCGGGCGGGTTCGTCGGCGATCCGTCGCAGGGGGCGGCGTTCAGCCATGTATCCTAGCCCGATGCTGCATCTTGCCTCGAAATCCCCCCGCCGTCGCGAACTGTTGCGGATGCTCGGTCTCGACTTCGGCATTCTCGACCTCGACATCCCCGAAGCCCCGGACCCGGCCGAGCCGGCCGAGGACTACGTCCGCCGCGTCGCGCGCGAAAAGGCCGGCGCCGGCCTGCTGCGGGTGATCGGCCAAGCCGACGCCGTGGTCCTCGGCGCCGACACCGAGGTCGTGCTCGACGGCCGCATCTACGGCAAGCCGGCCGACGCCGCCGACGCGGCGGCGATGCTGCGCAGTCTGTCCGGGCGCATGCATGTGGTGATCTCGGCGGTGTCGCTGGTGTCGGCCGGGCGCGAGGCGCATGCGGTCTCGCGCTCGGAAGTGGAATTCGCGCCGTTGGTCGAGGACGAGATCGCCGCCTACCTCGCCACCGGCGAGTGGGACGGCAAGGCCGGTGCCTACGCCATCCAGGGCATGGCCCAGGCCTTCGTCCGGCGGCTGTCGGGCAGCCATTCGGGGGTGATGGGGTTGCCGCTGCACGAAACCGCGGGGCTGCTGCGCGGGTTCGGCCTGTTTCCTCCGGTGCCTCCGCCGGCGCCCCGTACGGCGCAGGCCGCGAAACCCGCCGCCGCCGCGGAGGCGCCGCGATGAGCGAGGAGATACTGGTCAACGTCACTCCGCGCGAAACCCGGGTCGCGGTGGTCGAGAACGGGATGTTGCAGGAACTGCACATCGAGCGCGGCTGGCGTCGCGGCGTGGTCGGCAACATCTACAAGGGCCGGGTGCAGCGGGTGATGCCCGGGATGCAGGCCGCGTTCGTCGAGATCGGTCTGGAGCGCGCCGCGTTCCTGCACGCCAACGACATTTTCCGCAGCGCTGCGGTCGCGCCGGCGCTGGGTGCGGCGCTCGATACCGCACTGGAGGGCGAGCCCGAAGCGGTCGCCGCCGGCGCCGCGGTCGCGGTCGCCGCACCGCCGGCAGTCGCCGTCGCACAGACGGTGCCGTCGATCACCGAACTGCTGCGCGAAGGCCAGGAAGTCGTGGTCCAGGTGGTCAAGGACCCGATCGGCAGCAAGGGCGCACGCCTCACCACCCAGATCAGCATTCCTTCGCGTTACCTCGTGCTGCTGCCGCAGTCGAAGGTGATCGGGGTGTCGTCGCGGATCGAGGACGAGGTCGAGCGCCAGCGCCTCAAGAGTCTGGTCGCCGGGCAGAGCGAAGGCGGCAGTCACGGCTACATCGTGCGCACCAACGCCGAGGGCCAGCCGGCCGAGGCGATGGCCGAGGACGTGGCCTATCTCGGCCGCGCGTGGGCGCTGATCGAACAGAACGTGCGCACCGCGAAAGTCGGCGCCTGCGTGTACGAAGATCTGACCCTGCCGATGCGCGCGGTGCGCGATCTGATCCGCCGCGACGTCGAGAAGGTCAAGGTCGATTCGCGCGAGACCTGCGAGAAGCTGCGCCTGTTCGCCGCGCAGTTCATGCCCGGGCTCGCGGAGAAGATCGAGCATTATTCCGGCGCGCGCCCGGTGTTCGACCTGTACGGCGTCGAAGACGAGATCCAGCGCGCGCTGGACAAGGAAGTGCCGCTGAAATCCGGCGGCTATCTGGTCATCGACCAGACCGAGGCGATGACCACGATCGACGTCAACACCGGCTCGTTCCTCGGTCAGCGCAATCTGGAGGAGACGGTCTACCGGACCAATCTCGAAGCGGCGCAGGCGGTCGCGCGGCAACTGCGGCTGCGCAATCTGGGCGGGA